>JACMLC010000582.1 GCA_014379795.1 Pyrinomonadaceae bacterium | reverse complement strand
GTGATGTCACCCCTGATTCTTAAAGAGATGTTCTCGTGATTTTTCAGAGAGCCGAGCGAGTAATCAACCCCGACCACCATCCTGCATTTTTCAACCAGCTTCTTCTCGGCCTCCGCACGCCAACCCGGCAAGATCTGATGCCCGCATCCCAGATCAAGCCACTCCGTCCCTTCTGTGACATATTCCTTCAACACGTCTTCATACAGGTTTTGAGAATACTGCAACCCGGGCGCAATCAATCTTCGCGCCCCGCCATAGAAATTCTCTGCCATTCCTTTAACGCTCACAGTAAACTCTGCTCCACTGAAAACAAGTTAAGCTGCATCGAGACTCGCCAAATGACCGCGAATCTCATCCACGCGAGCTTCCCAACTCTCTGCGCGAATACCCTCGCTGCGCGCCGCACTAGGGCCGGGGTCTTGAAGCGCGGCCTCAATCTCGCCGATAAATTCTTCTTTGTTTCTGCCGATGCGGCACTGCCCCAAAACTTCGACTTCGGGAATCGCGGTCGAGACGACCTGCAAACCCGCCGCCAGATATTCGCGCACTTTTAAAGGATTAGCGTTGAGCGTCAGCTCGTTAATCCGAAACGGATTGAGCGCGACATCAAAGCCTTTACAGTATGCCGGAAGCTCCGCGTAAGGCTTGCGCCCCAGCAAGTGTACGTTCGGCAAATTCTTCAAAGCGGAAGTATCCGTCGTCGCCTTGCCAATCATCACGACTGAGCCGTGCGAGAAATGCTTTGCCACTTCCGCCATCAAATCCAAGTCAACCCAATCGGCAATCAAACCGTGAAAGCCGATGATTGGGCGCGGCAGACGCGCAATCTCTTCGGGCACGATTGTCTCTGCATCGAGCGCGCGGCGAAAGTGCGTGTAATCAACGCCGTGCCTGACCATTACCGTGTTTGAATTGAATGGAGCTTTCGATTGATAAAGCTTGTCCGCCGAGACGATCACGAGGTCTGCGCGGCGCAGCAATCCTTCCTCAAGCTCCGCGAGCGAGCGCGCAGAGACGCCCGAAAATGCAGTGTACTCGTCAACGCAATAATAGATAACTTTTTCTTCGCCGAGCGTCCCGGCGATGATCGCCGCCGCCGGATTAAAGACCCAGTTGAGAGGATTTTTAAAACCCAGTTTCCGCATCGCGCGCTTGACCTGAAAGCGCAAGAGGTGGCGATTAAGCTCGCGTATGCGCGGCTTGCCGTAAGCCGGAATCGCGAGCGGGTTGAGCACGAAAATATTTTTCTCTGGCTCGCGAATCGGCGTCGCCGCCGCCGCCAGCTTTTTGAAGGCGCGGCTAATGTCTGCCTTTGAAGCGGTCGGCGCGCGATACCCGATTGAGTTGACCCACAAAACGCGATTGTCACGCGCCAGAATTCGCATGACATGCGTTTTCGACAGGGGGTCGCCGCTCCAATCATGGCTGAAGCAGAGAATGTCACGCCCGCGCGCCACATCGCCGTTTGATGTTTTATGAGAGGAACTCTGCATCTAGTTCGGGTAGCTCGTAAATTTTGCGAATCTCGTCAGGGTCTTTCAACAACCAGAGCTTGCGATCATAATTTTCGCTTTCGACATTTAGTTGTTTTAGTTTCTTGACCGAGCGCGTGTATTTCGGCGAATTGCCCACCATGAACTTCAAAGACCTGAGCGGAGCTTTTTTCAAAGTGCCTTTAATGGTCGGATAACAGGCGAGCAGTTGCATACAAATGCGTTCCAGATCAACTTCGGCAGCCCTCGCGCTCGAAATATCTATCTCTGCGCCGTAACCTATATTGACGACATCCGCGCCCCAATCGCTTTCGAGCGAGTATCTTAAAATCTTGCTGGGAAGCCGCATCGTTAAAAGCGCGTCTTCCTGCGACGTACCGGAACGCCAGACTTTCGGCGTGTCATCAACAAAAGCGATGTTGTAAATATTTTGCTCAGGAACGTCTGTCACTTCCAGACAAAATTTCAGACTCCTCAATTTTTCGATGCCGTATAAAGCCATCCGCTTTTCGACGTTCTGGAGAATTTCGCCGGACAGTTTGTCCGCTTCCGATTCGGAAAGCGAAGTCTCTGCCTGCAACGCGGCAATCTCTTCTTTGTATTGCTCGTCAATCAGATGCTCTAGGCTGCCGTCGTCGCGCATCTCGGCGCGGTACGGCGACAATTTTTTAAGCTCATCTGTTTCCAAGATGTCGCCCGGATACATATCGTAAATTTCCGGCTGGAAGCCGTTCGCGCCAAAGTGTCTTTGATAGTAGCGGCTCATCTTCGCGCGCGGGAATCTGGCGTGGTTAATCCAACGCTGCTCATCCGCGAGCAGCGCGAAATCCGCTGCAAACGGAACGGCGACTTTTGGCCGCAGCTCTGCTGTGACATGACAAAAGTTGTGCGCGAAAAGCTGTTCCCTGACGATGCCGGTTTCGTAGTCATCTTTTCCTTCAAGGTGCATCATGTTCGGGAAATATCCCGCGCCGCCGAAACCGCAAAACAGCATGTCTATGTTTTGCCAGTTGGCTTTAATCTCCCCGATAAAAAAGTCTATGACCTTTTTCGGATACGAATGCAAAGCGTCGTTGGCGTTGACCAAAACCTTGCCGCCGCTTTCGATGACCATGATGCTGTCGTGCGAATTGATGAGAAAAGTGACGGACGTTTTCGGCGACAGTTGGTATTTTTTGTGAGCGACGGCTTCACGCACCTCCGCGAATCCGAGGCTTTCGATAAATTCCTTCGAGCCGCCGAAAAAGCTGTACTGGCACATCACCTGCGCAGACTTGGGCAGCAATTGAAGCGTCGGCTCGTGCATGTGATCTTCGTGGCCGTGCGAGAGCAGAATCACGTCCGCATCTTCGAGAGCCGCTGTGTTGACCGGTTTGGGAAAAACGTGCCACTGGTCGCAATAGGCCGAGCCGTTGAACCACGGGTCAGTGACGATTTTCAAATCCTCCGTCTCAATCAACAAACAGGCGTGACAAATATATTCAACTTTCATTTTCGTTTATTAGTTCAGCAGCTTAAGCATAGAGAGCGGGCGTTATTACTTATGCGCTCACTGAAGCGCGAGCCTCCGCCGTCAAAGATTTTTTGCTGAAAAACTTTTCTCCAATGCGCCACAAAGCTATGCCCGCGAGCATGGATACATAAGGGTCTACATACGGAGCGCGATAACGCACGAATCCCATAATCAAGACGTGAATCAGCGTGGCGACAACAAACGAGACGGCGAGCAGAATGACAAAATCTCTGCCCGTCTGATCCCGGCTCAAAATGTAAGCTCCGTAAATGCTCAGTAGATAAACGCTAATCACGAAGATGGCGACAATCGCCACTATCTTCCAGTTGTAAGCGTGACGGTTGAGAAACGGCGTCCAAAAAGTCTTAATTTTTCCGAGCATGATGCGCGCCGTGATTGAATAATCCTGCCTGAGATTTTTTATGGCTTCGCGCCGCCAGACTTTTTCTCGCTCGTTAATTTTGAGCGAGCTATAATTGTCTGTGCGCTCAAGCTCTTTGAGCTTTTCTCTTTGCACCTCCCCCCAGATGTAATTGGCGAAACGTTGATTGTCTTCGGCATCCTTGAATTCGCCTTCATAGAGCCGGATAGTTTCAGGCAAGCTGCCGAGCCAGAAATTGTAGCTAAAGCCATCGTTGACGATAATGAACTCGCCCGTTGTGCGATAGTTGTAAATCGTCCACGGCGCGATGGCAACAAACATCCCGGCCAACAGCACGCCGCTCACTATCAAGGCGCGAGTCCGCTGCACCACTTTGACTTTGAGCAAATAAATTACCGGCACTAAACACACAGCCACGCCGAGAGCCGAAGGGCGACACAGAGTCGCCAGCCCGTAAGCAAGCCCTACCAGCGCCGCATTCAAATACAAAGCCTTGTCGTCTTTCAAAAGCTTAACGATATAGAGCGTCGCCACTGCGAGCAGAAAGGTGTGCAACGGCTCGGTGAAAAACCCGACGGTGTGCGCCGCCAGCAGCGGATGGACTGAGCAGATCAGCGCGGCCAAAAACGCGGGCACATGTTTTTTCAAAAGCTCATAAGTAATCCGGTACACCAGAAAGCAAGTCGCGCCGTGCAATAACGCTTGAGCTACTTTGACGGCCACCACACTGTAGGGGAAAATTTTCCAGACCGCGGCGATAAAAAGCGGGTACAGCGGCGGGCGAAACATCGGATGAAATTCGCTGCGACGCGGATAAGGCTGTCCGTTGAGAAAAGACTTCGCCGCCGCGATGTAATCATTAGCGTCGCCGAAATCCACTACGTGAAATCCGAAAGCCCAGATCGCCACCATCGCACACGCAATGCCGATGAGAACCGGAATCAACACGGCTAAATTTTTCTGTGAAAATTTTTGATTCAAATTATTCATCTGTTTATGTGAGATCGTTTCTCTCGAACAAGCTCTCGCCGTCAATAAACTGGCGCGCCCAGACTTCAAAGTTTATCAAAGTCCAAAGTTTCGCTGCATGATTGATAGCGCCGGAATTGTGCTCTGCGACAATTTCGCGCACGGTTGGGGCGGCAAAGATTCCACGACCGAGCGCGCGTTCATGCAACACGTATTCGTCAACGACCGTGCGAAATTCATCGCGCAGCCAGCGCCCGAGCGGCACCGGAAAACCCATCTTTTTCCGCGTTAAAATCTCGTCGGGCAAAATCCCGCGCATCGCTTCGCGCAAAATCCATTTCGTTTTTTTGCCCCTGATTTTGAATTGCTGCGGCAGGCGCGCCGTAAATTCCACCAGCTTGTGGTCTAGAAACGGGACGCGGCTTTCAATCGAAGCCGCCATGCTCATCTGGTCTTGCTTCATCAAAAGCTCGTGCAGGTAAGTTTTCGTGTCTGCGTACAGCAATTTGTCGAGCACGCTTTGAGCATCCGTGTGTCGCAGATAATTTTGCAGGGCTGCGTAAGGATTCAAATCGCCGATCAAAGTTTTCGCTTCGCCTGTCAAAAGCTTTGCCTGCACAGAGCGCGGGAACACTGCGAAGTTGTCAAAGTAGAGGCTTTCGATGTCGCTCGGCAAACTTAGAAAAGTGCGCGAGAGTTTTTTCTGCACTGCGAAAGGCAGATTTTCAATCTGTTTCTGCACCAGCCCGCGCAACGCTGTGGGCGCAACCGCTTCATAATTTTTTCCGAAAGCGAGATTGAGCAATGTTTTCCGGTAACGGGCATAGCCGCCGAGTATTTCGTCGCTGCCTTCGCCCGTCAACACGACTTTGACGTGCCGCTGCGCTAATTTGGAAACGAAAAAAAGCGGGACGCTCGAATCGAACGCCAGCGGCTCGTCCTCGTGCCAGATAAGACGCGGCAGAGCGTCGAAAAACTGCTGCGGCGAGATGATGACTTCGTGATGATCTGTCTTGAATTTTTCGGCAACCAGTCGCGCATAGCCGAGTTCGTTCGCTTCTCTTTCGGCAAAGCCGACTGAGAAAGTTTTGATTGGCTCGGAGACCATGCCGCTCATCATCGCGGCGATGGCCGAAGAATCAATCCCGCCCGACAGGAACATCCCCAAAGGCACGTCCGCCATCAGGCGCAGCCGCACGGACTCGCGAAACAACTCGCGCCACTCGTCAACGTAATCCACCTCGCGCCGCTGCACGCCATTTCCAGCATGAGCGAATTGAACATCCCAATACTTCTCGATCTTGATCTCGCCGTCACGCCAGCACAGCCAGTGTCCGGGCAAGAGCCGCCGCACGCCGCAAAATAAAGTTTCCTCGCCGCTCGTCCCGCGATTCGCCAGATAATCCGGCAGCGCGCCGTGATTTATCTCCGGCCTGACAGCACGCGCTTCGAGCAAAGCTTTGATCTCCGAAGCAAAGTAAAGCGAGCCGTCACTATCATAAACATAGTAAAGCGGCTTAACGCCCAAGCGGTCACGCGCGATGAACAGCTCGCGCTTGGCCTTGTCCCAGATAGCAAAGGCGAACATCCCGCGCAGGTATTCGAC
>JACMLC010000581.1 GCA_014379795.1 Pyrinomonadaceae bacterium | reverse complement strand
CCTCCGTCTTATGGACTGTCTTGAGCACGAAAGAAACTCCGCCCGACGATCTCGCAGCCCTCAGAGAGCGACAAAAAGCAACCAGAGGTCGGGCGTGGTTCAAAGAGTTCTTTGGACTGCTGGGCAAGATGCCGCAGACGATGCGGCAAATTGCCGTCGTGCAGGTCTTCACATCGCTCGGTCTGTTCAGTATCTACATCTTCTTATCGCCAACCATCGCGCGGCATGTGTTCGGCGCAACAGGCCCTCAATCGCCAAGCTACAATCAAGGGATCGAGTGGGCGGGCGTCTGCTTTGGAGCCAGTGCGGTAGTCGGTCTTGTCGCGGCGCTCCTGTTGCCGCGTCTGGTCGCTTTAACGTCTCGCAAAATGGCTCACGCGCTGACGCTCATCTGTGGCGGACTCGGCTTGCTGTCCATCTACCTGATTCAAAACCCATATTTAGTGCTCATTTCGATGGTGGGGGTCGGTTTCGTATGGGCTTCGGTTGCTGCCTTGCCGTATGCGATTTTATCGAGCGCGATTCCACACGACCGGATGGGCGCGTATATGGGGATGTTCAGTTTCTTCATCGCCGGCCCGGGCATCTTCGCTTCGCTGGCTTACAGACCGATCATGAAATATTTCTTCAACAGCAATCCGCTCTATGTGGTGATGTTGGGCGGTTGCTGTTTTCTGATCGCGGCGGCGTTGATGTGGCGCGTGCGCGATCCGGTGGAGCAAAAAGAATTCAAGGCCGCGACAAAACCGGCTTTGGAGAAAGACGCGCTGCTTATTCAAGAGCGTTTAACCTAGTGTTTGAAACTATCTGTGAAGATTGGCGGAGGAGCAGTGATAAATAATAAAATCTTGGTCACCGGCGCGACCGGCACTATAGGCAGTTTTCTCGTTGATAGACTGGCGGCGCTGGGCGCGCAGATGGAAGTCCTTGTGCGCAGCCGGCAACAGGCTGAGACTTTCGCCGCGCGGGGCATCGCCTCTTTCATTGGCGACTTCGCGCACAAGGAAACTCTCGCGCCCGCGCTGGTCGGCGTAGGGAAACTTTTCCTGCTCTCGGCGGCAAATCCGCAACAGGTCGAGTGGCAGGGAAATATGATCGAAGCAGCGCGCCGCGCAGGCGTCCCGCACATCATCAAACTCTCTGCCAGTTGCGCAGGCCCGTTTCCGCATCTGCCCATCAAGCGCTGGCATTACGAAACCGAAGAGCAGCTTAAAGAATCCGGCGTCCCTTACACTTTCCTGCGCCCCAATTGTTTTATGCAGAACTCGCTCCACTGGGCGCGCACGATACGTGAGAAGGGGCTTTTTTATCTGCCGGTCGGCGATGCCAGAGTCAGCCAGGTAGACGCCCGCGACATCGCTGCGGTGGCGGCTGCCGTGCTTACAGGAAGCGGGCACGAATCTCAGACATACGAAATCACAGGCTCTGAGGCTATCACATTTGAAGAAGTCGCAGAGCACTTATCCGCAGCGCTCGGAAAAAAGGTGCGCTATGCGCGCACAACGTTTGATGAGTCCCGCCAGCACATGCTTGAGTATGGAATGGAAGAATGGCTCGCCGCAGCCGTCACCCAAACCTACCACTTAATGAGCGAAGGCGGATCGCAACATGTGACAGACAATGTCTCTCAACTTACAGGCAACGACCCCATCACATTTGCCCAATTTGCAAGAGATCATGTCGAACGCTTTCTCCAGCGGGGGCAAACGCTGAAGCATGCGGATAGTCGGCAGCCTGCACAAGTTTTGAACTGACTCGTCTCCCTCTTCTATGGAAATAGAAAAGGTGCGTTCGAGATTTCAGCGTGAGGCCACAGGGTAGCCTTGAGTGTAGTAGTTCCGGGTTTTAGTTCTGGCGGGATGAAGGGTTGAAAGTCATTGTTGGAAGAATGCAGATGATGCTGACGGCAAAATTAATTCTTGCATTCTTGGCCGATGTTCTCTAAGCTTTCGGTTGTTCATACTCTTGGAGTCTCTTAAATGGTCTGACAACCCGCTATTCACGTTTGGCTTGTGGGAGGCCAACGATGCCCTAGTTAATCAGACTCTTGATTGATTGCGTTCGGATCTCAATTTTGCTAGAGCAATAGCGCCCTGGCTATGATTACTCTGGTAAAACTTTCTCTCGTCAGCGGTAGATTTACGTGCGAGACCACGTTGTAACTTACCGAAGGATTGCCCAGAAGCAGTTCCAATAAATAATCGCGCGCGCGCGCTTTATGCTCCCCCACTAAAGCGCCTGCTCTGGTGAGGTGTCGTCTCCGTAGCGGCTGCTCGGGCTGCGGAGAAGCCGGAATAGTTGCGCGTGCCGGGTGATGGCGGTGGCTGCAAAAGCCCCTTAACCATCTCGCACGAAAGGGCAACGACGATGAAGCCGACAAAATTTTTATTGTTTGGTTCAGGCCGCTTGGCCGCCACGCTCCGAAGCATTCTCGAATCAGCCTACGAAGTTATTCACTTCAAGCAGGCATCCATTGACCTCTACGAAGAGGGCTTTGATGTTCAAGCTGCGCTCAAACGTGTGAAGAGCTTCGAGGACGACCTCTGTTTTGTCATTCTCACAGAAAAATTGTTGAAACAGCCGGAGATGCTCTTTCGACTGATGAGAGAAGTTTCACCCGTTCCGGTCATCTTCATTGTTGAAAAAAGCGAGCCTGATTTGATGTTCAAGCTCCTCGAAGAAGGGAACGCGGATTTTATCACCGCGCCACTTCAAGCCTCTGACCTGCTGCCGCGAATCTGGCGTTTAATCAATGACCCCAAGCGCAACGAAGCGCCGGGGCCAAAGCTCAAAGAGAAATTTGATTTGAGCCAGTTGATCGGAATGAACGCGAAGTTTCTGGAAGAGATTAACCGCATCCCTCGCGTTGCCAAAAGCGACGCGAGCGTGATGATTTCCGGCGAGACCGGCACGGGTAAGGAGCTTTGCGCGCGAGCCATTCACACTTTAAGCACGCGCGCCTCTAAGCACTTTGTCCCGATCAACTGCGGAGCAATCCCTGTTGACCTGATAGAGAATGAATTGTTTGGCCACCAACGCGGCGCGTTCACCAGCGCGACGACCTCCGAACATGGGCTGATACATGAAGCTGACGGCGGCACGCTCTTTTTAGACGAGATAGATCATCTCCCGGCGCTGGCTCAAGTCAAGCTCCTTCGCTTCCTTCAAGACCAGGAATATAAGCCGCTCGGCTCAAATAAAATTTACACGGCTGATGTCCGCCTCATCGCCGCCACCAACATTGACCCGGAGGTGGCCTCGCAGCAGGGCATCATTCGCCAAGACCTGTATTACAGACTCAATATCATCTCTCTGGTGCTGCCCCCGCTGCGAGAACGCAAAGAAGATATTATGCTGTTGGCGAATCATTTTCTCGAATTCTATGTCAATAAATTTCAGAATCCGGTGAAAGGTTTCTCCGCCGAAGCCAAACAAGAGTTGCTGATGTATGACTGGCCGGGCAACGTCAGAGAGTTGGAGAATGTCGTCGAGCGCGCCGTCGTGCTGACGGATAATGAGTTGCTTCAGGCCGAGGAAGTTATCCAGTCGCGCAGCAAATCGCATTCAATGCTCGAATCCTTCGGGGTCGCCAAGAATAAATCCATAGCTCAATTTGAACGCCGCTACCTACGAGACCTGCTGCTGGCCTATGAGGGAAACGTGACTCATGCCGCCGTCGCCGCACACAAGAACCGCCGCGCGTTGTGGGCGCTCATTCGCAAGCACCAGATCGATATGCAGAGCATCAGGTCGCTCACCAAAAATAACGGTAACGGTAACCACTCTTAGCAAGGCTAAAGGTATCAGTAAAAAGATCAGTGGAAGGGCATATGCTTCCGCTCTTAACTTGTGTCTTGTTACTGTTACCTTTTGTTTTTCTTTGTGTCACAATTTCAAGCCGCGAGTACGTGTAATTGTCCTATCTCTATCCCACATAATTCAAATGACTTAGCAGTATTTTGCCCTTTCAGGTGTGATAAAAAGCAGGATAGTCATG
>JACMLC010000580.1 GCA_014379795.1 Pyrinomonadaceae bacterium | reverse complement strand
GGCCTTGCGGCTCAAATCTTTCGCTTCGCCGAGCAGCTTTTTGTAGTTGCTGTTCTTTTTCTTAAAGTCGTCCTTGGCTTTCTGCATCGCCGTCTTGTCGGAGTTGTCATAGTTGTCGCGCATGATCTTGGCGGCTTCTTTGCGCTCCTTGAACGCCTCGACCTGTTTGCGCAAGGACTGTGACTTGAGCGACAAATATTCTTTGTATTTGTCGTCCACCTCCATCTTGGACGCCTTTTCGATCTTGTCGGCGGCGGTTTCACCGTGCTTGAGGCCGTCATCAATGGCCTTAATTAATTCATCAAGCAGCCGCTTGACCTCTGCGGAGTCGCCCTTATCATCCGCCTTGTTGAGAGCGTCGAGTTTCGTTTCGCTGTCCTCGGCAATCCTGTCAACGTCCTTCAGCTCGTTGTTGGCCTCCTGCACCAGCTTATTGGCTTCGGCCAGCGAGTTGCCGCCGCCCAGATTCTTGAGCGCGCCGCACGCGAGAGCAAATGAAGCTAGCAGCACGAGCGCAAAGGCAGCGCCGCCCCGCCCATTTCTTTCAAACATAATCTAACGTCCTTTCGGTTTCAGAATTTATTAGTAGAGCTTTTCAGTCAGCGCAGGGCGCGCACGCCTTGCTCCGACCCGGATGAAAAATTTGCGATACGCGATTGCCCTTAACGGGCTTGGATATTGGCCTGTCTTTGCTTTGCTGTCAAGATTTAGAAGTAACAGATGATTTACCGCAGAGCTTTTGATTTGTTGCTTGACAGTCCCAGTGACGCTCACATAGTCTTGAGATGATTGAGCGTAAGCGCGCTCTAGTCCTGCCTTAATGATGCTTACTACTACCGGAAAACAGGCGAGATGATAAAAAGCGAGATCACGAATCAAGTGACGAACAAGCGTGCGCGGATAGGTGTGATCGGCCTCGGCTATGTCGGGCTGCCTCTGGCCGTCGAGTTCGCACACACTGGCTTTGAGGCCATAGGCTTTGAAGTTGATGAAGCGAAGGTCACACAGATCAACGCCGGTCATTCCTACATCGGCGATGTCCAGCCTGCGGCGGTCGCGGAGATGGTCGAAGCAAAACGCCTCAGCGCCACCACCGATTTCAGCCATCTGGCAGACTGCGATGCCATCATCATCTGCGTGCCGACTCCTTTGCGCAAGACCAAAGAGCCGGACATCTCTTACATCCTTGCCGCCGCCGGAGAGATTCAAAAAAGTCTCCGGCGCGGGCAACTTATCGTTTTAGAGTCCACGACCTATCCGGGCACAACCGACGAAGTTTTACTTCCGATGTTTGAAGAGACAGGCTTAAAGCTCGACGAAGATTTCCTCTTGGCTTTCTCTCCCGAAAGAGTTGACCCCGGCAACCCGCAATTTCAGACGCACAACATCCCGAAAGTCGTCGGCGGCTGCACGGAAGACTCGACCGAAGTGGCCGCGCACCTCTACTCGCAGATCGTCAAAGATGTGCATGCCGTCAGCTCCGCCCGTGTGGCCGAAGCCGCCAAACTCCTTGAGAACACTTTTCGCGCCGTCAATATCGGGATGGCAAACGAGATGGCGCGGCTCTGCTACACGCTCGGCATAGACACTTGGGAAGTAATTCGCGCGGCGGCCACCAAGCCCTTTGGCTTCATGCCGTTTTATCCCGGCCCCGGCATCGGGGGGCATTGTCTGGTTGGCAGCGAAATGCTCGTCGTTCGCACTGACAGTAATGCGGGTGAGCAAATTAAGCCGGTTAAAGCGATTTATGCCGAACATGAGTCAAACCCTGACACCGGCAAATTCAGGACAGACGACGTGGATGTCATCATTGATGCAAAGCTGCAAGCTCTCTCGCTCAACCCCCAGACGCAGATGCCGGAGTGGAAGCCTGTGCGCTATTTGTTCCGTCGAAAATATGATGGGCAGATTGTTACAATCACGACCAGCGATAACCGGCGTCTGACTGTTACAGATCAGCATCCGATGTTGGTCTGTGACGAAGCGGGAAAACTCCGGCAGGTATTTGCGAAGAACTTAAAAGTTGGCGAGCGCGTTCCGATTCATTGTTTGCCCGCGCCCGTGACGGGCGGGTTGCTGAACAATATTACAAATACGGAGATTGATCTGCTTCCTCTGTTGCCCGTAGAGCTGGTTTCAAAAATCCGTGTGCGAATCATCGGCGGCTCATGGCGCGACTATCGCGCGATTCTTAAAAAGAGATTGGGCGCGGCTCCCGTTCAGGAATTTGTTAGACAAGACTACATTCCATTAAGCGATTATCTGGCTTTAGAAACATCCGGCGAGGTCATCATTCCCCATGAATCACTTCGCTTGCACACAGGTCGAGGGCCGAGCGCGACTTCTTTTCCCGCCGTGCTGAAGCTGACGCCTGAGTTGGCGCGATTGATCGGCTACTATCTCGCCGAAGGATGCACTTCGCATGAACGCGGACGAGATCGTGTGCGCTTCACTTTTCATCGCGCAGAGACGGAATTTATCGCAGATGTTCGCTCGCTGCTGCAATCAGAGCTTGGAGTCC
>JACMLC010000579.1 GCA_014379795.1 Pyrinomonadaceae bacterium | reverse complement strand
GAACTCAGAGGGAAAGAAGAAGCATTTTGGAAAATAGCATTCATTTCATCTACTTGCTCTAAATGTCTCTGTGCCCTCTGTGTTCTCTGTGGCAATTTCCTAACTAGCGAGGCTTCAATGTCCGACGCAATTTCCTTTGGCGAGCTTGAGGTAGTGGCTTCGATGGAAGAGTCTCCCGCGAGGGCAGAGCCGGAGACGCCGTTTCGCATCGCGCTGCTCGGCGATTGGAGCGGGCGCGAGAATCGCAAGCTTCAAACAGAACGCATCGCGCCCAAACAGTGTCAGCCGATTCTGATTGACCGCGATAATTTTGATGAAGTGATGTCGCAACTCGAAGTGTCTCTGAATTTGCCCGTCGCGGAAAATGCGCCGCCGCTCGCGCTTCGCTTTAACGAGCTGGATGACTTTCACCCGGACCGTATTTACGAGCGCGTAGAACTGTTTGCGGCTTTGCGCGAGACGCGCGAACGGCTCGAAGATGATTCGACTTATGAGGCGGCGGCTGAAGAGGTGCGCAGTTGGGCTGGAAGCAAGGATAAGAGTGAAGCTATTGAGCCGTCTTCAGAATCAACGCCGCCCGCCTCTGATTTACAAACATCAATAAGCGACAACGGCCTGCTTGAACGAATGCTCGAAGAGACTGACGAGCCGCGAGAGACATCCAAAAACGCGCCGGAAGACGACGAGTTGCGCACGCTGCTGCGCGAAGCCGTCCGTCCTTTTCTGGTTTCCGTAGATGAAGCGCAGCAGGCGTCGCTGGTCGGCTCGGTTGACGAGGCCACGTCGCGCTTGATGCGCTCGATACTTCATCATCAGGATTTCCAATCGCTCGAAGCGGCATGGCGCGCCGCGTATCTTCTCGTCTCGCGTCTCGAAACCGGCGTGAGTCTCAAGCTCTATTTGATAGACATCACGAAAGACGAGCTGGCAACTGACCTGAATGCGTCGGAGAAGCTTGAAGCGACGGGCGTTTATAAGCTGCTGGTAGAACAATCCGTCAACACGTTCGGCGGCGAGTTATGGGGCGCGCTGACGGGCAATTATACTTTCAATCCTGTGCGCGAAGATGCACGAATGCTCGGACGCCTTGCTAAAATCGCAAAGCGAGCCGGTGCGCCGTTTATCGCGGGCGCGAGCGCACACGCGCTTGGTTGCGAATCTCTGGCAGAGACGCCCGACCCGGACGATTGGCATTCGGAGATTGAAGCGGAGGACGTCAAGGCTTGGGACGCGTTCAGGCATCTGCCGGAGGCTTCTTACGTGGGGCTGGCCCTGCCGCGCTTTCTCGTGCGGCTGCCTTACGGCGCGTTGACAGAGCCGCTTGAGCGATTCGATTTTGAAGAGATGCCCGAAGGCTCAAAGCACGAAAATTATCTGTGGGCGAATCCATCTTTCGCCTGCGCGCTCTTGCTGGGGCAGGCATTTACCGAACACGGCTGGGATTTGCAACCGGGCGCGTTACAGGACATCGAAGGCTTGCCGCTGCACATTTACCAGGAGGAAGGCGACTCTTACATCAAGCCCTGCGCAGAGACCTTGCTGACCATGCGCGCCGCCGAAAAAATCTTGGATGCAGGCTTGATGCCGCTGCTCTCTTTTCAGGGACGCGACACGATTCGCGTCGCGCGTTTTCAATCGCTCGCTGAACCGGCACTGCCCCTCGCCGGATTATGGCATTGAAAGCTTATGCGAAGCAGTCCCTAAATGTTTCCGAGTTGCTATTTAATCGCTCGCTCGCAACTCGTTTACGGGAACGTTGATTGAATACGTTGGAGTAGTCAATTCGCCGAATTGAAGCCGGGTTCCCGGAGGCGCGATGGGCATCACAACTTCTTGTCCCTCTATCTGACTCACCTTCTCTTTCATGCCGCTCACAGACCAGTAATATCCCAGCGTGAAATAGACCTGCTTGTACATGCGCTTGCGCGGAGGGCCGGTTGGTTCAGGAAACGGCCCGTACTCGCGATATTCATTTACGGGGAGCGGGATATGCACCTGCTCTTTGAAACGCTGCCCGGCACGAAGAGGCGTGACGTAGGGTGCAACCGGCGAGAGGACGTTGCGATCCGTCGGGATGTCGGCAAGCTTCTTGTTGAACCAGATGGTCGCCTTGTCTCTCAACAGATGTATGTAAATCAGATCCGGCCCCATGACCCACGTCGGCGTCGGGCGGTACAGGCGATTCAACAAATACACATCACGCTGATCGCGGTTTTCCACTTCGTAAGTGAGGACAAGCTCAGTCTCACTTAAATCGAAGCTGGCGTTAAAGAGCAGTGTGTTAGCCATAGTTTCCTTCCGCTCCACAGGCTGCTTCGCGTCTGACGCGCTGGCGATTGCATTCGCAGACTGCCGCTTATCGTCAACCGGCTGTGAGTCGCGTGCAGCCGAGCACGCCGTCAGCATGACCAGAAGCGTCCAAACAAAGCGCGAACAGCGAAGCCGACGCCGATGAGTTTCGCTGACCACGAGTGTCTAGCCTCCTAATCTCTGACACCGCCCGGCACTCTATTTAATCGCGGCGGCGGCCAGCTCGCTCTCTCGAAATTACCACGGCGCCCCGCCCGGCCAGTTCGACGGATAATAGGTTGCACGGCGCGGGATGCCCAGATCATCACGCAGCGAATTCTCTGTCGGCGAAGTTGCACTGTAATCAGGGACGGCCTGCGGATTGCCGCTCGGATCATTAATGGTCGTGCCCCCCGCTCCAACGGTTGACCTTTCCTCGCCCCGCGCAGACGCTCCGGTCTGTCCCGGGTAACTATCATACGGCCCGTTCGCGTTAGTCCCGGTCGCGTTATGATAAGCATGTACCATCTCATGTCCCAAGATCACGGTTGAACCCGGATTGTCACCCGGCCCGGTCGTGTTGTGATTAGGATTCCAACTGATCGTGCTGTTAGTGCCCACCCCTGGCGTTCGGGTGTCTGCGTCGTTGCCCCCCTGACAGTAGCCGTTGGCATCGCTCGTCGGCACGATGGTCACGGTGTGCCCACTGGCGGCAATGCCGTTTATCATTTGCCTGCCGGTCGGAGTGGAGTAAAGAGTTGCTAAAGCCGCCTGCACCTGTAAGCGAAAATCCGGCGGGCCGTTAATCTCGAACGGAAAAATGACGGCGGGATCGCCAATCAGAACCGTCACGCAACCAGGCCCCACAATCACTCCGCCATGTATCGTTGTATCCGTGACGCGCGCCGCCGGCAGTCCCCCAATGAGGACTGTCGCCGCGCCCTTGATGATCGTATCAGGCGGGCCAACGCACAGCGCCAGGTCTGTGACGCGCGCGGCGGGCATAAAGCAGGTGAGCACGGTCGGACAGCACGGCGGGAGAATCGGACCGCCGACGTGCGGCACCGGCCCCGGATTAACCAGCGGGCAAGTGTGATTGTCGCCGATGCGAGCGGAAGGAAATCCCGACATAATATTTAGCTTCCTGTTTTACGACACAGAGCTTCCTCTGCGCTCGACGCAAGGGATATTTCAGGCGTCTCTCTTTTTCGATGACGCCGCGATGATGACCAACGGCTCTTCCGAATTTCTACCGGAGGTCACTGGCTATCGTTCGAGGCATGACCTGTTTTCGCGTTATCGGCAGCAGTCGGTTTGACCGGCTGAGCCTCCTTCGCATCATTCGGCGTGTCGGGGCTTGAGCCGCTCCCGCTGCCAGCCGCGCCGCCGCTGTTGATTAAAACCATCGTTCCCTGAATGGTCACGCCTGTCGGGCCAATGTCCACAAAGCCGCCCGGCCCTTTGATGGTCAGTTGCACGCCCGCTTCGATGATAACTTTCATCCCGGCCTTCAAGTGAATCTCCTGCGCGGACTCCAGAGCATGTTTGCCCATCACCTTCTCTTGCTGGTCGCCGACGACGGTCAGCGAGGTCGAGCCGCCGATCTTCTGCCTGCGGTCTCCCGTGAGATGGAACTCATCGTCGCCGCCAATGGTTTCCGCCTTGCTTCCCTTCATCGAAATATCCCAGTTGCCTTTGCCGCTATCAATCCCACCGATAAGCAACTCGACACTGTCACCGACCTGCTCGATCTTGTTACGATCCACGATCAGATGCTTATCCCGGTAGACGCGCTCGTGTTGGTCTCCCCATTTCTTACCGTTTTTGTCTACGCCGCCGACCGTCAAATGACGATTGTGGCCGATGCTCTCCATCGAATCGTTTTTCACGCGCACATCCATATTGTGTTCGGCGTGGATGAAGATTTGCTCTTTATCTTTGGTGTCGTCGAAACGCCATTCGTTAAAGCCGACTCCGCCTTTGGTCGAATTGGATTTGACGCCCGTCAGCTTGTTATCGTTCTTGTGCTTCGAGTCGGGGCCGTCGCCCTGATAAGGCGGCATCTGCTCTGCGTTGTAAACGCTGCCGATGATGATCGGTTGATCCGGGTCGCCTTCCAGAAAAGCGACGATGACCTCCTGCCCGATTCTGGGCCAGAAGGACGCGCCCCAACGCTTGCCCGCCCAAGTTTGTCCGACGCGCAGCCAGCAAGAGCTGTTCTCGTCCTTTTTCCCTTCGCGATCCCAGTGAAATTGCACCTTCACGCGCCCGAACTTATCCGTAAAAATCTCTTCACCCTTCGGCCCGACGACGACAGCCGTCTGCGGCCCCTGCACGATTGCCTTGGGCGTGATGCGTGAATGGCGAAAGGTTACTGAGGCGGGGATGCAGGTAAAGCTGTTGTTGTAGGAAGAATCGGAAGACGAGCCGCCTCTGCCTGAAACGAATTCCGCAGGCTGCGTCGCCGTATGGCTGACAGAGGTCAATAGATACGGGCCGTCGGTGACGCTCGGCGGCGGCTCCACCAGCTCGAAACGTTTGCCCGCAGTGAAAGCGCGGCAGATGGACCCGCCGTAATGCACTAGATGCGGAGTTTCTTCTTCCTCCATGCGGAGGTTGACGATGGTGCGCCCCTCCGGCTCGACCTTTCCCAAACGCTCTTCCGGCTTATTGAAACGCTGCGCGTGCCCGCCGGGGTAATCATAAACTTCAAACTTGTCGTTACCGCCGACTACGAACGTCGTCGGCTCGACCACTTCCAGATTTTTGCTGGGCATCTGGAAATGATAATCACGCAGCATGTATTTGCCCGGCCTAAATTCCTGATACACCTCCCAGCTATTGACTGTATCTTCCCGGTCGTTATAGCCGCCTTCCGGAAAGAAGTTCGCTCTGCTCTGATTCGGGCATGGCTTGTAAGCTTCTGTCGCATCGGCCATGATCAGCGTGTGCTTTCCGTTCTCATGCTCGAAGAAATAAAAAATTCCTTCCTCTTCCATGAGCCGCGAGACGAAATTGAAATCGGTCTCACGATACTGCACGCAGTAATCCCACTTGGTGTAAGTGCGGTTGGTATCGAAGCGGAAATCCTGAAACCCCAAATCCTTGAAAATCTTCTCGATGATTTCGGGGACGGTTTTGTCCTGAAAGATACGGCAATCCGCCGTGCGCGTGAGAAACCAGAGCCATGGCACCACCTCTGCGCGGTAATGTGTAAAACGATGCTCGCCGCCCTCATCGCGCCCGCTTAAAGAGAAGCGGCTGATAAACCCGTTGAAGTGGCGATACGATTCGTCGCGCAGCATCAATCCGATGGTCACGTTTTTCCCGACGATGTTTTGGAGCTGGATTTTTTCCGGCACGTCCGAGAGCAAATCCAGTCTGAAGGAGAAGAGTGAGGACACCTCTTCATGTCCCATAAAACCTGTGACCAGCAGGTCATCCGCCGCGACCGACGCCACCTCTACGATGAGCAGCCGGTCGTCCTGTTTCGCTTTTACATCTGCCATAACTTCTCCCGTCAGCGTTTCACCTGCGCGATTTGATTTGTATAGGCCGCTTCAAGCGGGAATGCCGGCGGCACGGTAAACATAAAATGAATCGGGAAATTACTGGGGTTAAACTTTTTGTTCCCCATAATAGAAGCGGTCACAAAGGCATTGATAACCGACACATTGGTGGCTGCGCTAAAGGTGTCGGCTGTGAAATCAGCTTTCATGGGGCCACATGCAAATCCGAACTTGTCTGTCCCGGAATTGAAGGTTGCGGCTCCCGCCGCATGGTCTTTGTCAAAGACATTCACCGCTAGCTTGCCCATGCCCGGCACGCAACTGCCAAAGGCGCTCAGCACCTTGGGCGCAGCCAAGGTATCGGCGTTAAACTCCTCGCGGAAAAAAGTGAGCGTGTCTTGAATCTTTCCCATATTGCACGTGCGCAGCTCGATGGTCTTGCGCTGGATGGCTTTGACGGCATCCATCTTCTTGACTATGCGTAAGATGTCATCAACGCTGTCAAGCCCGACCATCACTTTCTGCCGCCCTATCTCCCGCTCGATGGCGGCTTTGGCCGACGCGACATCGGAGACCGGAGG
>JACMLC010000578.1 GCA_014379795.1 Pyrinomonadaceae bacterium | reverse complement strand
TCTCAAAGCTCTGAAGGGCAGGGAAGACGGCAAGCCCATTCTGATTATCATCAGCGATGCACGGGAAGCCGACCGCTTCATCTCGGATAAATCTCACGCTTTTCAAACTGCAACTGAAAAATTCTGGCCGGGCGCTTTGACTCTGGTTGCAACTGCTCGCGCGAATGTGCCGGATGAATTAACCGCCGGGACGAAAACAATCGGCGTGCGCTTGCCGTCTGATGAAGCGGTGCGCGCTCTGGTGCGAGCGTGCGGTGGAGCCTTGACGGCGACGAGCGCGAATCCGTCCGGCAAGCCGCCCGCCCGAACCGCGCTTGAAGTCGCGAATTATTTTTCAACAAATATTGATTTGATTATTGACGGAGGCGCAGCCACGAGCGAACAGCCTTCGACCGTGCTGGATGTGTGCGGAGACGTGCCGCGCCTGATTCGTGAGGGCGTCATCACGCGCGAGCAGTTAGAACAGAATTTTAGAACGCTAGAAGTTTACGACTGAATGTTGCTCGCCTCTTTAACGCGCAGATGAAAATTATTTCTCAACCGTCAAGTTCCTGACAAAGCCCCAATCGCCGCTGCCGTCAACTTTGATATTGCCGACCTTCTTTTGCGCGATGACCATGTTGGCCGGATGCCAGAGCGGCAGCATCGGCACGTCGCGGCTGATTGTTTCCTGCGCCTGTGCATAGAGGCCGCGCGCCTTTTCGCGGTCAACCGTGTCCACAGCCTCCTGCAAAATCGGATCAAGCGGCGGGTTGCTGTAGTTGGTGCGATTAAAATTGGCTTTGGTCATAAACAGGTCTTTGAGAAAGATCGGGTCTTGATTGCCGCCGACCCAGTTGGCTGCGGTCATTTGATATTGCCCTCGCTTCGCCTGCTCGCGCAAGAGGTTGCTCTCAAGCGGTTCAATCTCGACGGGAATGCCGACCTGTTTGAGATAGTTTTGAATCACCTGTGCGTACTGGCTGGTGGCCGCGCTGTTGGAAGAGATTTTGAAACTAATCGGTTTCCCGAAACGCATCTGCGGGCCGTCGTCGTCCGGGTCGCGAAAGCCTGCTTCGTCCAAAAGCTTTTTGGCAGCGCCCGGATTATAGGGATATTGCTGCCCTGCGTTGTAAGCCCATGATTCTTCGGGCAGGATTGAATGAGCAATCTTCGCTTGTCCCAACAGCAGATCGCGTATCAGGCTCTCGCGGTCAATCGCGTAAGCAATCGCTTGCCGCACTTTCACATTATCGAGCGGAGCTTCCTTCACATTGAAGCCAAGATAAGTGACGTTCGCGCCGGGAAACTGCTCGACTTTGAGGTCTGGAACCTGACCTAGAGATTTTAAAGTGTCCGGTGAAAGATTGCTCGGCAGCGGGACGAGCTGCACGCGCCCGCTTCTCAATTCGGCTTGCAGCGCGCTGGCATCCGAGATGGCACGCACGCGAATCTGCTGGATGCTTGGCGCGCCCTGCCAGTAATCAGGATTTGCAATCACGTCTATGTATGGCTGCGTCGAATCCCATTGGACAAATTTAAAAGGGCCAGTGCCGATGGGCTTTGTCTTCTGCGCATCGGCGCTGCCCTGCGGAATAATCGCAATCGGCACAAGATTGGGCAGAAGCTGTAGCCAGGGAGTTCGCAGGCGAACAATCAAAGTGCGCGGGTCTGGAGTTTCGAGGCCGGTGATGTACCCTTGGCGAGCCGCCCCTGTACCCTCATAAAAGCTGGGCGTCCTGCCCGAAGTAGTCGAATTGAGCACCGTCTCCAAAGTGTATTTCGCATCAGCGGAGGTCATCACTTTGCCGTCGTGAAACTTCACATTGTCAGCCAGCGTGAAAGTGTAAGACAGCCCGTCGTCCGCTCTCTGGATGTTGGTAGCAAGCTCCGGCACGTAGTCGAACTTCTCATTTTTTCTGACTAAGGAGTTGAACATCAGCACGCGCACGCGCTCGCTCGCAGCGTCAATCGTCGGCGCGCCAATCGGGTCAATGGTAAATTTTTCAGAGAGCGTGATGACGAAATTATTGCTTTTCGTCCGGCAGCTCGACGCGAAGGCCGATGAGAAAATTAAAACAAAAAGTAAAAAAGAGAGCTTGATAAAGCGCATTAAATGCGGCCTCCGTAACTATAGTTGAGCTTGTGATTGAGCAGGGAGACTTCATCCGAGAGCTGTTTGAAACGGCTGGCATCGAAAGGCATCGGCGGCTGAATCAACATTTTGAATTCCGCGATGCGCCGGAGCGAGAGATTTAAACGCTCTGTTGATATCTCGCCACTGCGCGCGGCCTCAAGCAGTTTGTGATAGCCGCGCCTGATGATGTCCGGGCGCGAACAGATTAAAAGCATGTCCTGACCCGCGAGAAAAGCGCGACGCGCTCCATCTTCAATCGGGCAGTGGTTCGCGATAGCGCCCATCTCAAGATCGTCTGTCACAACCAGATGCTTGTATCCAAGCTCGTCTCTGAGAAGCGTCGTCACGATTCCATGATTGAGCGACGCAGGCTCAAGCACGCCGCCCGCCACGCCCTGACGTATATCTATGTTGGGAAAACCGCCGTGGCTGACCATCACTGCGCGCACGCGGTCGTCTTCGCGCTGGAACAGTTCGATGTAAGGCGCGAGGTCTTGCGCGATCAAATCGTCGTGGGTCAGATGCACGACCGGCATCTCTTCGTGCGAGTCAACTTCGCCCGCTCCGATGCCCGGAAAATGTTTGAGACATCCCAGCAATCCAGTCGTTTGCAGCGCGCGCAGGTACACCATCGTGTAGCCCAAGACCTCTCCCGGCGAGCGACCGAAAGAGCGCGAGTAAAGTCCGTTCGAGAGCAAGTCACGCTCGTCCGTCATGATTGACATGACCGGAGCAAAGTTCATGTTAAAGCCGAGCATGCGCAGGACTTCGCCTGTGATGCGCCCCAGCGAGCGTGCCGCCGCCAGATCGCCATGCTGACGAATCGAGCGCGCCGCAGGCATCGGCGTGCAAATGCGCCGCAGGCGATCAACCAGCCCACCTTCCTGATCTATGCCGACCAGCGGCTCAACCGGCAGCATGGCGCGCACATCATCCAGCAGCTTTCTCAACTGTTCGGGCGACGTGACATTGCGGCCAAAGATAATGACGCCGCCGGGATTGACCTCTTCGATCAATGCGCGCGTATCGGCGTCAAGCTCTGAACCGGGCAAGCCTATATAAAACAGTTGCCCGATCTGCTGTTCAAGTGAAAGGGAAGTTAAAGAATCAAACATGCTCAGTCAAAAAAATCTTCGGCCTTAAAATGTTAAATTATCCGGCTGCGCATGTTGAGGAGAATAGCGTGCGCTTCATCAGGTGACAAATTATCTACATCAAGGTTGCGTACCTCGTCAAGCAACCCTTGGTTGACGGAATCAAAGAGCGTGACCTGCGCTGCGACTCTGCGCCGCGCCGCACGCCGAGCCGCAAGCCCCAAACCGCCGTCGCCCGAAGCCCAAGTTTCCCAGGAGCTTTTTTGAGAAGCATCGTCAATTGGATGTTCCGGCATCGCGCCGACAGGCTTAATTTCATCTTCAAACACGTCAAGCTCGTAACGCTCTAGTCGCTCAAGCACCTCACGCGCGCGAGCCAGCACAGCGGGCGGAAGTCCCGCGAGGCGCGCCACTTCGATGCCATAAGATTTTGATGCGCGGCCTCGTTCAAGGCGATGCAGAAAGATAACTTCGCCTTCGCGCTCTGTCGCGGTGATTTGATAATTCTGTGCGCCCGGTAGCCGCTCTGCCAGCTCTGTCAATTCGTGATAATGCGTTGCGAACAAGGTCTTGGCGGCATGCTCCGGCGAGTCGTGCAGAAATTCCGCGACCGCCCACGCAATCGAAAGCCCATCAAAGGTCGCAGTCCCGCGCCCTATCTCGTCAAGCAAGACGAGCGAGCGCGGCGTCGCGTTATGCAGAATCTGAGCCGTCTCAGTCATCTCAACCATAAAGGTCGAGCGGCCACGCGCGACATCATCCGAAGCTCCGACCCTTGTCCAGACGCGGTCAAGAATCGGAAGCCGCGCACTCTTTGCGGGCACGAACGAACCCACTTGCGCGAGAATATGTATCAGCGCGGTCTGTCTTAAGAAACTGCTCTTGCCGCCCATGTTCGGGCCGGTGATGATTAAAAACCTGTCCGTCGAGTTGTTCATAAACAAATCGTTGGGGATGAACGGCTCGTCGTTAAAGGCTTCGATCATCGGATGACGCCCGTCTACGATCTCAATCTCATCGCCGACGTGCAGTTCGGGACGCACGAAGCGACAACGGACAGCCGCTTCTGCGAGCGAACAAAGCGCATCAATCATCGCCAGCGCGCGGGCTGTGGCCTGCAAAGCTTTTGTCTGACCCGCCACC
>JACMLC010000057.1 GCA_014379795.1 Pyrinomonadaceae bacterium | reverse complement strand
TTATCGCGCGCAACCGCAAACGCGCCTTACAGACCTTGCAGCGTCTGCTGGATGATGGCACAGAGCCTGTCATGTTGATTGGCCTGATCGCCAGCAACTATCACAGGCTTTCCCTCGCCAAAGAACTGATGGCGCGCGACGTATCCAAAGACGAAGTCTTTCGCCTTGTCGGTATGCCTTACAGCAAGCGCGAAGAGTTCTTAGCGACCGCCCGCCGCTTTGATGCAAACGCGCTAACGCACAGCATCCAACGTATTGCCCAAGCAGACCTCGCCATCAAGACCTCGCGCGCTACGCCGCGCATGCAATTGGAATTACTTATCTGCGAGCTTGCGGGATAAGAGCATTATTGAGAGGTTCCAGATCAGGCTCAATCCATCTCTGCCGCGCTGCTTCGGAATCAAGCCGTTCCTTACTAAAATAAGAATAGATCAAAGGCGAGTCGCCGTGAGTTTGAATCAAGTCGTTGGCTATTTCTATGAGCGGGCGGGCGGCGTCTGTCTGAGAGAGAAAGCGGCGCACGAGTTTGAGCCAGAAGAGTGTGATGGTTTCATGGTACACATTCTCCTGAACCTGATGGTGCGCGAGAAAGTGGAAAAGGCTCCGGCGCATGCGCTCTAAGGCTTCCTCTTCCGTAGAGTCTCTGAGATACAGGAGCGCGACGATCAGATGCTCCGGGTGATTAAATTCCGAAGGGTCGAAGGCATAGGTCTCGAACTTGCGGACGACCTCTTCGATCTCTTCGGAAGTGTTATAAGATTTCGGCGGCTCGGACATGTTTGCCTCTTTTGAATTTTCACTCTCCATTTAACAACTGATGCAAAAAGGCGGAGCTTACTGAAATCTTCAGTAAGCTCCGCCAGTGATATTGAATTTAAAAGCTAACTTATTTCGCCGTCGCCTGATTGACGCGCGTGGTCAAACGCGATTTGTAACGCGCGGCGGCGTTGCGATGCAGCACGCCTTTCTGGACGGCTTTATCAATCGTCGAAACTGTTTCCGGCAGCAAGGTTACAGATTCTTCGGCGCTATTGCTTCCGGCGAGCGCGGCGCGCAGCTTCTTGATCGAAGTGCGCAGGCGGCTGCGGTTGCTGCGGTTATTATCGCGGCGTTTCTCGTTCTGGCGCACGCGCTTGATTGCTGATTTATGATTTGGCATCTAACTCTCCGTCAAAAACTGTTCGTTAAAGATTGTGCGTGCAAGCTGTAGAGCGACAGTCGCTTTTTCACCCGCAAGCACAAGCGACAAAGTATAGGTATCCCGTAGGCATGTGTCAAGGCGCGAAATAGCCCGTAAAAAGCTCTTTATTCAATCGCCTCTTGATTGACACGCGCGCGCGGCCTGTAGTAGCGTCGCGCTTGTTAAGAGTATGCTGAAGACCCTGCCACAGCCGCACCCTCATGCGCACGCGCGTGCGCCCCTGAATTTTCACCACCAGCAAGGAGACTGCTTTACCCTTTGAAAAAAATCGAACTCCCGCCCAGAGGCTTAGAGACGCTCTTTGGCGTCCACGACCAGAACATCAAATATCTGGAATCACTGCTTGACGTGCGCATCAACGCGCGCGGGCAGGACTTGACGGTTGACGGCGACCCGAAAGATGTCCAGACGGTCGAGCGCATTCTGGAAGATTTCTCAGACCTCTTCACAGAAGGCAAGACTTTTACGGACAAAGAGCTGCGCGAAGCCTTCGCACAGATCGCCGAAGACCGCGCCTATTCCCTGCGCGACTATTTCACCAAGGCGCGCTTCAACCCCGCTGGCAAAAAACAGGTCGCGCCCAAATCCGCCACCCAGCGCAGATATATCGAAGCGATTCAAGACAAAGATGTCGTCTTCGGAATCGGAGTCGCGGGTACGGGGAAGTGTATCGCGGGCGATTCGCTCGTGCTGACGACGCACGGCATGTTGGAGATCGGCGCGCTCGGCTCAGGCGTTCAGCCTGACGAATATGCCCCGATTGATGCGCGTGTTCATGGGCTAGATGGTATCGAAACCGCTTCACATGTGTATCACGGCGGCGAGACGGATACTTTGCAGGTGACGACGCGGTTCGGTTTCTCGATTGAGGCGACGCCGGAACATCCTTTACTGACGCTCGATGGCACCGGCGCGCTCAAGTGGAAGCGTGCGGATGAGCTATCCGTGGGCGACGTTGTAGCTTTGCAGCGCGGTCAGTGCCTGTTCGGCAGCAACACTTCGATCAGCTTTGATTATCAACCGAACGGGCCGCAAGATCACTCAAGACCAGTGGAGCTTGAAGCTCTGGATGAAAAGTTTGCATACCTGATGGGTGTGCTCACGGGCGACGGTTGTTTGACTTTTCGTAATCGCATTATTCTTTCGTCATCGGATGAATCCATCGTCAACGCTTTTTACGAAATGGCAGGGCGTCTTGGCCTGCATGTCTTCCGCAACGGTGGAGATCGCCCGTATGATTACGTCATCGCCAGTTCTCAGCTTTATCAATTGCTTGCACATTTAGGTCTCTCTACGGGCAAAGCCTCAACTAAGCGCGTTCCTGGCTCTATCCTATCCGCGCCGGAAACGATTGTCGCTTCATTCATGCGCGGCTTATTCGACGCGGATGGAACGGTGGAGAAGCGTGACGGTCTCGTTTCGCTCTCTTCTGTCTCAGAGACACTAATCCGTCAGGTGCAAATCATTCTGCTCAACTTCGGAATCGTCGCCTCAAAATCAATCAAGCGCGGGCGCTACAATGGCAAACAGCATCTCTCGCATCTGCTCACGATGGCCGGAGCAGAGGCCGAGCGATTTCATGAAGCGATAGGCTTTGCGCTTGAGCGAAAGCGTGCGCGCCGCCGCGCGAAAAATACCAATCCAAACATAGATGTCGTGCCGCATCTGGGAGCGCATCTGAGCGCAGCCATGCACGGCACGGTTTTCACCCGCGCCGAGCATCAAATGTTCGGTGACTATCGCAGAGAAGCACGCCGTCCCAGCTATCCCAAACTTGATAAGCTACTGCATCTGCTGTCTTCTCATGGCGTGCGGAATGAGTCTGCCGTTCACCTGCGCGATCTGCGCGAGCGTCACCTCTTGTTTGTTGAAATTACATCTCTCAACGCTTCGCGAGCACAGGTTTACGATTTGACCGTGCCCGGAACACACTCATTCGTCGCCAACGGTTTTGTTAATCACAATACTTATCTGGCCGTCGCAATGGCCGTGCAGGCACTCATGCAGAAGCAGGTTGAGCGCATTGTGTTGGCTCGTCCGGCGGTAGAAGCGGGTGAGAAACTTGGATTCCTGCCCGGAGACTT
>JACMLC010000577.1 GCA_014379795.1 Pyrinomonadaceae bacterium | reverse complement strand
GGCTGTTTCAACACCTAAGCAGTCTCTGGGCAGCTAATACATTTACCCGACAGTTCTCTTCCAAGCTTTAGTTATGTATATGACTGGCTTTTTTTAAGCAGGTAAAGCCATCATTTTTGGACATCAAACGGACGCTGGAGGTCGAAGACATGAAGATGCTGGACATTCTGATGTGGGTTGTGGGACTGGCGGCGGCGATTTTTGCTATCTACTCATATTATCAGTTCGCCACGTTTAAAGGGGCGGGCGGGAATTTTGATATGCAGGGTGGCCGGAACCACTTGTGGATGGCAATCGGGGCGACGGTCGTCGCATTGGCCTGCGGAATAATTTATTTCGTGCGCCACGTCAACAAAGAAGAAGAGATACACATTACGCAGTAAGAGTTTCCCGGATTGCCCCGTGGCGGGCTTTCTAACGGAAGAGGCGGGCTGTGGCTTCCGGTAGGCTGCATTTTTCCGGAGCTTCAAGTCTCTCTTAAGCAGCATAACCTTTCTTGACGCCGTTTGCGCGACAGCCGCGAGCACGAGATGGTCGCCTGCGCGCAAACGGCGCTTTGATTTGCCTGTGAGACGGCTTTGTTCTTGAGATTGAGTTTTAGTGGAGGCATTTTAGGGCATGATCGCTACTTCGCTCTGGCTGCTCGCGCAGACCCAAACGCAGGCCACCAAGCCCGGATATTTCGCTCCGGTAGCTTTGACCTTGTTGATCACAGGCGGTCTGGCATGGCTCATCGCGGCGGTGTTCGGATTCGGGCGCGCGCGCACCTTCGGCTCTGCGGCTCGCTGGTTTGCGCTCACGGCTGTCTGCCTGCTCATCTATCACTTGCAGTTTTTGTTATTGGGAATCATCGCGGTGATGGAGTTTCGCCGCAATAATCGTGATTACGGGACGATGCTCAACGTCGGAGCGTTCTTCAATCTTTTTATCGTGCTCGGAGCCATCTGCGCCATTATCGGATTTACCAAAATGAAGACGGCGACTCCTGAAATAAAGACAGCGAGCGCGGAGCCGGAGGCCACCAGTCCGGATTAAATACATTATCTCTCAGAATTTTTGAACGCTTGATTGCATGAA
Source organism: Pyrinomonadaceae bacterium (assembly GCA_014379795.1). GTDB lineage: Bacteria > Acidobacteriota > Blastocatellia > Pyrinomonadales > Pyrinomonadaceae > JACMLC01. The sequence goes on along the minus strand of JACMLC010000577.1, from coordinate 1,925 downwards.
GAGAAAACATTTTTTATTCGCCGCGTTCGCATTACTTGTGGGCGCGGCGATTTTCTTTGCCGCGCAGGGCGGGCGCGGTGTGCGCGAGAGCAAAAAAAACGTGCGTCCCGGATTTGTCTCGACGCGCGGCGCGCAGTTTGTGATTGACGGTTCCCCGTTTCGCTTTGTCGGCGCAAACGTCGCGGTCATGTATCGCAATGAAGACCGCGCACGGATGCCGGAGACTTTGCGCGTCGCGGCTGAGGACGGCATACGGGTCGTGCGCGTCTGGGCTTACGGCGAAGGCGGGACCGACTCTCCCGTCAAATCCGTCGGCGGAGACCGCGAGGACTGGCCGCGCCAGCATCCTTTTCGTTTCACTCCCGACGAGTGGAACGAAGAAGCCTTCGTACATCTAGACAAGGTCATAGCCGAAGCCGCGCGCAACAAGATTTATGTCCAACTCTGTCTGACCAACTGGTGGCGAGACACAGGCGGCGTCACGCAGTACCTGCGCTGGGCTGGCATCGAAGATGCGGCTGATGACAAACAGCCTTTCGGCATCAACGTCGAGCGCGCGATGCTCTTTTACACTAACGAAGAGACGCGCAGGATGTATCGCCAGCACGTCGAAAAAATCGTCACGCGCCGCAACACCGTGACCGGCGCGCTCTACAAAGACGACCCGGCCATCATGGGTTACGAGCTGATGAATGAAGCGCAGGCTCCGACCGGGCGACGCCATGAGCGAAGCCAGTGGGTCAGAGAGATGAGCGATTACATACGCTCGCTGGATGCGGATCATCTCATCACGCCGGGTACGTGGGGCTATCGCTCTGCGTGGGAGCGGCGCGAATGGCTCGCAGAGCACAGCCTGCCGAACGTGGATTTCGTGGACGTGCATAATTATCCGCGCGACGATCTCGACAGCTATGTTGATTCGCCGACTGCGCTTAATGAGTTTATACAGAATCGCGTCTCCGCCGCTTATGCTTTGAACAAGCCGATTGTCTTCGGCGAGTTCGGGATGGCTCCCGAAGGCTACAAAGGATTTTCACCCGCCGAATGGTTTCGCGCTTACTTTGAGGGAGCCGCGCGCTCAGGCGCGAGCGGCGCGATCTTCTGGATTCTGACGCCTGACCCGAAACGCGGCTACGGCGTCAATTACACGATGCCACGCGATGAACCGGTGCGCGCGGAAGTTCGTCGCGGCGCGGAGCTGATGGCCTCGCTGCAAAACGACAAGCCGCCGCAGAGCCTGCGCAACGACGGGCATCATCTGGTTCCGCGCCAGTTCGCCTTTACGCGACCGGCAAACGATCCGGCTGTCCAGCCCACTGTGAAACTGCGCGAAGACAAAACGATTATCTACCGCTTTAAGCCTGAGCAGGCGATCAGTCAACGCTTTGAAAAGGTGGGCGGAGGCGACGGCTACATTTGGGGCGGGGGCGTAGGCCATGTCGAATATCTAGTGCCCGCGCGCACAGATTACCGCCGCGTCGGAAGCCTCATCGTCCGCGCGCATCTGCAACCCGTCATCCCGCATGATGCCAACGGGCGCATCAAGGCCACACGCATCACGCTCTTTATCAACGGCAAAAATTGCGGCTCGCGGCTCGTGCCTCTGGAGACTGTCCCGCAGGCGCATGTCGAAGAATGGCGTGTGGATTCATGGGGCGTGCGCCTGAGCGCGTTGCGCGGCCAGCCCCTCTCGATTCGCTTTGTCGTCGAAGCAGATGCAGACCAACCCTTCGGCATCAACATCTCAAACTGGCCTGAAGGCTACGACGCGAAAGAAGCCGCGCCTGTGGAAGTAGAAGTAAAGCGGTGAGTAGGATTCCCGTAGTATCTTGGTTGTGAGTGTGCCTTGCTCTGTTTTTGTTGAGAGCATCGCAATTCTTAACTTCTACTATCTTACCTAAATGCAATTCAAAGACGCCGTAGCG
>JACMLC010000576.1 GCA_014379795.1 Pyrinomonadaceae bacterium | reverse complement strand
GTCAGCGTATAGTTGATCTGGCTGCTCACCAGATACTGACAATAATCTAAGCGCGTGGGTCTTGGGTTGAGAGCCATGCGCTAATTATCAAGATTTTTGCCCCTTTGCGTAAGTCCTAAGATTTAGTCTCCATTCCAGCTCAGGCTGCACCCCGCTTGACAAAAGTCATTAAATGAAACTACTTTAGTTACACTTGAAGTGTAACTAAAGTAGTTTCATTTAATGACAGGCAGGGTATGGCGGCTAACACACGTTTTGCGGTGGCTATTCACGCGATGGGCATGCTGGCGTTCGGCGACGAGTTGAACGTGACCTCGGATGACATCGCCAGAAGCGTTCGCACTAATCCGGTGGTGGTGCGGCGGCTGCTGGCGCAGCTCACGCGGCAGGGGCTGGTGATGGTGAAACTGGGCGCGGGCGGCGGCGCACGCCTGACGCGCCCCCCAGAGCAGATTGCCCTCTCTGACATTTATCTGGCGTTGGGCGAAGGGCCGATTTTCCAAGTTCCCCTGTTAGATGAGACGCACGATTGTGCGGTCGGGCGGAACGTCGGCCCCGTCCTGAACGCCGTCTTGCTGAGAGCGGAAAAGGGCTTGCTGGCCGAGCTTCAGACCATCACGCTGGCAGACGTGATCGGCAAAGTAATGCGGCGCATGAAAAGACAGGGCTGCGCGCGGCATGTGCCAGGCGCGGGAAAAGCGCGAAAGTGACAAGATGGCTGAACAGAAAAAAAAGAAAATACGCTGGTCTGAGGCATGGGGCGACGCGCGTGAGTTGATCTGGGCGCACCGCCGGCGTCTGGCTTTGGGCGCGGTGTTGATGCTGCTTAATCAGGCCATGGGCTTGGTCTTGCCCGCCTCGACCAAGTATCTGATTGACGAGGTCATCGTCAAGGGGCGCACGGAGCTGCTCTGGAAGATCGCGCTCGCGGCGGGCGCGGCGACGCTGGTGCAGGCCGTCACCTCCTTCAGTCTCTCGCAGGTCTTGGGCGTCGCGGCGCAACGCGCCATTACAGAGATGCGCAAAAAAGTTCAGGCGCAAATCTCGCGGCTGCCTGTCAGTTATTTCGATTCGACGCAGACCGGCAAGCTCATCTCACGAATCATGAATGACGCAGAAGGCATTCGCAATCTGGTCGGCACCGGACTTGTCCAACTCGCCGGCAGTTTTATCACGGGCGTTGTCGCGCTTTGCGTTCTGTTCTGGCTTAACTGGCGTTTGACTTCAATCACGATTCTGGTACTCGCTGTCTTCGGCGGCGCGCTGGCTTATGCCTTCACGCGCCTCCGGCCTCTGTTCCGCGAGCGCGGAGAAATCACAGCCACGCTCACGGGGCGGCTCGCAGAATCGCTCGGCGGCATCCGGATCGTCAAAGCCTACACGGCGGAGAAGCGCGAGGAGCTGACCTTCGCTCGCGGCGCGCACAAGCTTTTTCGCAACATCGCCAAATCAATGACCGGGGTGTCTGCGACAACAGCCTTTTCTTCGCTGGTCATCGGCGCGGTCGGTGTGGTGATGATTCTGGTAGGCGGTCGTTCGGTCGTGTCCGGCATGATGACGCTCGGCGAGCTTTTTATGTACGTGCTGTTTACAGGATTGATGGCGATGCCGCTAATCCAGTTCGCGGCCATCGGGACGCAGATTACAGAAGCCTTCGCGGGACTCGACCGCATCCGCGAAGTGATGAACATGGCGACCGAAGACGAAGAAGACGCGCAGCGTGCGCCGCTCCCGAACGTGCTGGGCGAGATCGAGTTCGAGAACGTCTATTTCGAGTACAACGAAGGCGTGCCGGTGCTCAAGAATGTTTCTTTCAAAGCGCAGGCAGGCTCGACGACCGCGCTGGTCGGCTCCAGCGGATCGGGCAAGAGCACTTTGATCAGTCTCGCGATGAACTTTAACCAGCCGCTCTCCGGCGCCATCAAAGTTGACGGGCATGATTTACAGACCTTGCGGCTGCGCGATTTTCGTTCGTACCTCGGCGTCGTCATGCAGGACAACTTTCTGTTCGACGGGACGGTCGCCGAAAATATAGCCTTCTCAAACCCGCACGCCACACGCGAAGAGATTCAGGCGGTCAGCCGCATCGCGCACTGCGAAGAGTTCATAGAAGGTTTTGAGCAGAAATATGACACTGTGGTCGGCGAGCGCGGAGTCAAATTATCCGGCGGGCAGCGCCAGCGCATCGCCATCGCACGCGCCATTCTCGCCGACCCGAAACTGCTGATTCTGGACGAAGCCACCTCCAGCCTAGACAGCGAGAGCGAGGCTTTGATTCAAGACGGCCTGCGCTCTTTGAGGCGCGGGCGCACGACCTTCGTGATCGCGCACAGGCTCTCGACCATTCGCAGCGCCGATCAGATTCTGGTGTTGGAAGGGGGTGAGATAGTTGAGCGTGGCACACACGAAGAACTGCTCGCGGTTGATGGCCGGTACAAGCAATTGTATGACAAGCAATATAAATTTGAGCGCGACCAGTTCATTAATCCGGGCGAAGATTTCACGTCCGCGCAGGGGCAGCAGCCCGCGACTGTGCCCTCTCGCGTCTCAGCTTTATAAAGGGTTCAAGTGAACCACACTTTTCAATTGGAGAAAAAGAGTCATGACAGAGACACAGCAAAATTACGAGAACCACACGCGCTGGCATCCACCGTTCCATTTTTTTCTAGTGCCTCTGCTGCTGCTGAATTTTATTTTTGCAGCCGTGCAGTTATACCGTTTCCGTGATCTGGAGCACGCGTGGTTCTTAGTCCTCGCGTTGGGGCTATTTGGCATTCTCGGATTGGCACGCACCAATGCGCTGCGGGTACAGGACAGGCTCATCAGGCTCGAAGAGCGTTTGCGTTACCGGCAGGTTTTACCAGCCGCTCTGGCGCAGTCCGCCGAGGCTCTACCCGCAGGACAAATCGTCGCTCTGCGCTTCGCTTCGGACGAAGAGCTGCCGGGTCTGGTGCAACAAGTTCTTGACGGCCAGCTAACGAAGGGGCGCGAGATTAAGCGCGCCATCCGGCAATGGCGTCCAGACACCTTGCGTGTTTGATATGTAAATCAAGATAGAAACTCTTTGCGCTCTTTGCGAAAATCGCTTTGCGGTCTTTGCGTTAAAACAGCCCTTAACTGCAAAGACCGCAAAGAAAAACTACGCAGAGAAACGCAAAGAGAAAAAGGCCGCCAATTTATTTTACCCCTTGAATGGCATGCTTTATGATTTGTTGAGCGACGGTCGCAAAGTCTGCGCACGAATTTGTGCCCACTCTTCAGCCAGCAGCGAGAAAGCAGCCATGTCTACATACTGCCCCTGATTGACACCCGCTGCCCTGCGGATTCCTTCTTGCGTGAAACCCAGTCGCAACGCGACCGCGATGGATTTCTCGTTGCCGACTTCGGCTTGCAGTGCGATGCGGTTGAGGCCAACGGTCCCGAAAGCATAATCCAGCATCGCCGAGACAGCCCGCGTCACGAGACCTTTTCCGGTCGCGCCCTCGCCGAGCCAGTAGCCGACTTCAGTCGCCATGATGCGCGCTTCAATCGGAAAGAAAAGCACGCCGCCAACCATCTTTCCTTTGTCCCAGAGACCTACCCACGGCAATCTATCCTCGACGAACACTTTGATGCCGCGCTGCAAGAAGGCTTCAGCCTCTTCGAGAGTCGTAATCTCTACGCCCCACCTGAGCCACCGCCCCAGAAAGGCGCGATTTTCGTCTACGAATTGAAGAAACTCGGCTGCGTGCCTTGATTCAAGAATCCGAAGTTCTGCGCCATCTCCTAGATCATGCTTAAACAACTCTTCAAACCTCCGCGATAGCCGATTGACTACTTTGTTTCGTGATACGAATATTAACCTAGCCTTGCCCGGTTTGCGTCAAGCGATGATAGGTTATACTCATCGAAATCAGATTTTCAGAAAATTTTCAGGAGCTGCCGAACTTGTTGAATACACCCATCGGGCGATTGCGCATCATCGCTTTTATCGAAGGCATATCTTTTCTGGCGCTGCTCTGCATCGCCATGCCTCTGAAATATTTCGCGGGTCTTCCGGCGGCTGTCAAAACGGTCGGATGGATTCATGGAGCGCTCTTTGTGCTCTACCTGCTGGCCGTAGCCGAGGTGACAGTCAAGCGGCAATGGTCGCTGCTGCGCGTTTTTGGCGCGCTCGTCGCTTCGCTTATTCCTTTCGGCACCTTCGTGCTGGATAAAAGCTTACGCAAAGAGGAAAGAGAGCGGCCTAGTAACGCCATCAACCTGTCCGGATAATCCGTCATGATGCCGTCCAAACCTATCCCCAAGAGGCGGCGCATGTCCTCAGTTTCATTAACCGTCCACGCATGAACTTCCAAGTTGCGCTCGTGCGCGGCATTGACGAAATCGGCGTTGAGGACTTGCATCCCACCCGCGTACTCTGGCACTTGCAGAGCCTGCATAGCGGGGCTAAAGCTTCTGGCAAGTCCGGCTTTGTGCAAGGCTAAAAACTTGCTGGCCTCGCCCGTGCTGGCAGAGGTTGCGACCTCCGGGCATTCGCGCCTGAACTCTTCGAGGACTGTCGAGCTGAATGAGCCGAGCATGACTTTATCGGCCATCTTGTGTTCACGAATGAGCCTGCAAAGCGGCTGAGCCATCGCAGGCGCGTCCTGTTTAGGCTCGATGTTGAATCGCATGCCCGGCAATGCCGTAAAAACTTCCTGCAAAGTCGGCACGGTGATGCCTTTGCCGCGAAACGGAAATGTTTTACCTCCGTCTGGCGACCACTTGTATCCGGCATCCAGCCTGCTTAATTCCGCTAAGGTCATCTCGCCGACACGTCCCTTTCCATCGGTTGTACGCTCGACGGTCGCATCATGCAGGACGACCAAAACGCCGTCGCTTGTGCTGCGGACATCCATCTCGATCACATCTACGCCCAACTGCTGTGCCTGCTTGAAAGCGTACAGGGTATTCTCAGGCCATAACCCTGCGCCGCCCCTGTGCGCGATTACGAGGGGCGCAGACCGTAGATTCTTAAAATACATGTGAGAGGCCGCAACCCTGCCTTCCGACGACGCCAGATAGCCGTAGAGCGCGCCAATCGTGCCCATACACACGAGGAGCGCCGCTGCTCCGAGATATTTTGTTCTCCTGCTAATCATCATTCCTTAGATGCCTTGAAAGCGTTTGAGCGGACAACTGAGAGAGAAACTAAAAAGCCGCGTTGAAGTTAAGAACAACAAAAGTCAGCCACAGAGGCACAGAGCAGGAAAATCAGATGAAGCAAATGCTAAATGAAATGTCTAATGCTGTCTCCGTGTCTCCGTGTCTCTGTGTCTCTGTGGCTAATCTGTGGTTTTGTTAGGCGCTCTAAAGTTTTGGTCTTGAGCGTTCGATGATCGCACCGAAATTCGTATTAGCGGGAAGCGTGCCGAAGACCAGACCGCTATCGCCCGCCAGCCGCGCGGCGCAGAAGGCATCCGCTACTTCGGGCGGAGCATGCCGTATGAGAAGCGATGATTGGAGGGCTAAAGCCAGCAGTTCCGTCAAACGTCGCGCGCGTGTTTCTAGTTGGTCAGGATTGCTCAATTCGCGTTCGAGCCTGCCTGTAAAATTATCGAAATTTTTATTCACGCCTCGCGCCGCGTGAATCTCTTCGATAAAAATCTCCAACGAGCCTGCGTCCCTGCTCACGGCGCGCAGCACGTCAAGGCATTGGACGTTGCCGGAGCCTTCCCAGATCGAGTTCAACGGCGCATCACGATAGAGGCGCGGCATCGCAGACTCTTCGACATAGCCGTTGCCGCCCAAACATTCCAGAGCTTCTGCGACGACAGCGACCGCGCGTTTGGTAATCCAGTATTTGCCGATAGCCGTGGCGAGGCGCGTAAACTTTCGCTGGCCTTCATCATGCGGCGATTCGTCAAAGCCGCGCGCGAGGCGCAGGGCTAAGGCCGTCGCCCCTTCGGATTCGAGGCACAGGTCTGCCAGCACGTTCTGCATCAATGGCTGCTCTGACAATTTTTTTCCGAAGGCGTTGCGGTGCGCTGCATGATGCGTGGCTTCGGCCACGGCGCGCCGCATGGTGGCCGCCGAACCGAAGGCGCAATCAAGACGCGTGTGCCTGACCATCTCGATAATCGTCTGCACGCCTCTTCCCTCTTCGCCCAACAAGCGCGCCCGCGCGCCCTTAAACTCCACCTCGCTTGACGCGTTGGAACGATTGCCCAGCTTGTCTTTCAAGCGTTGCAAGTGAAAAGCATTGCGCACACCGTCCGGCAGAACTCGCGGAAGCAGGAAACACGAAAGCCCTTTCTCCGTCCGCGCCAAAGTCAAAAACGCATCACACATCGGAGCCGAGCAAAACCATTTGTGACCCTCAAGCCTGTATTCCTCGCCCGCTCCGCTTTTCCCCAAAGGCGCTGCGCGAGTCGTGTTGGCCTGCACGTCAGAGCCTCCCTGACGTTCCGTCAGAGCCATCCCGAACAGCACGCCACGTTTTTCGGGAGCAGCGATCAGGCGCGGGTCATACTCTTTTGACAGGATGAGCGCCAGCCATTCCGCCGCCACGTCAGGTTGCAGGCGGAGCGAAGGCACGACCGCGAAAGTCATCGTCAGCGGGCAACTCGCTCCCTCGTCCACCTGATGCCGCAGCATGTTTAAAGCGGCGCGGACGACATGCGCCCCCGCGCGCTCATGTGTCCACGGCAGCGAGTGATGCTCATGCGCGACTCCGATTCGCAACAGCTCGTGCCAAGCCGGATGAAACTCGACCTCGTCAATTCGCTGCCCGTAACGGTCGTGCGTGCGCAGGACAGGCGCATAGCGATTGGCCGTCTCGCCCAAACGCAGAGTCTCTGCGCGCCCCGCCAACTCACCGAACGCAGAAACCTGCTCTTCCGCCCAGCCGCCGCCCTCACGCCGCAGGGCTTCTCGCAGCGGGGCATCCTCCAGGAAAAGATTGTAATTTTCCAGCGGCGGCGATTGATTAAAAACTTCGTCCGGTTGCCGCTCCTGAACTGAAGCCTGCGACATTTGAATCTCCTTTACGACAAGAGCGGGGGCAAGCCCCTCTTCCTGACCTGCTAATTAGTGTGGCTTGAATGATACAAGCTCAAGTGTCTCAAAGTTGGGAAGGGTGGCTTGCCCCCGCTCTTCCTTATTTTATTCTGCAATCTGGTGTTACAGCCTTTATTTTGTTTCAATGGAAGTATCCGAATTATAGACCGTATGAATGTCATAAACCACAGATGAAGAAGCGGCATTCAAAAATGCTGCTTCTTCATCTGTGGTTGTGTAGTCAACGGCTTTTACTCAGACCCAACACAATAAGATTAATATCAAAATCAGGCCAATATCTAAATGTTTAATTGCGGTCAGCGACAAAAAGTGTTGACAATCACCTTCGCTTGAAATTATCTTGGCTGCGTTACTTAGCTCATGCTTTTGCTGGCGAACGGCTTACCTCGTCGGCCTCACGTAACTACTAACAAAGCAAGCTCAATCCGCAGGGAAAGTTTGTTAGTGGTGGTTGACGATCCAGCACTTTAAACAGGTCAAACTCCCACTCGGTTTACGTTGAGATAACTCACTTAGTCTCGCAGAGACAAAGCCCTCGTAGATCGTTATCTCAACATCTGACGGAATATTTTTTCCAACCGATCCGAACCGGGTCACGTAAGGAGCCTCTTGTGGCAACCCGACTAACTAGACATTTGGTGTGGGTTCCTCCCGCTTCCGCGCCTCCAGCCTCCGCCTCCGCCAAAATGCGTGCGGCGAAAGCTACACCATCGCTGACTGCACTAGACACAGGGAGAGAGCAGCCGCCGTCGCAGGAGCAGGCGAATCTTGATTTCTTCACAGAGCCGCGCGAGCGCGCAGTGTACTTGCTGCACATCGGGGCTGAGGTCGAGCATGCGTTGATGGTGCAGTATCTCTATGCCGCGTACTCTTTGGGCGGCACGCAGTTGACAGACCCGGAACACCAGCGGCTCGCGCAGGCATGGCGGGCGACGATTCTGGAAATCGCGCGTGAAGAGATGGGACATCTGGCAACGGTCGAGAACTTGTTGACGCTCATCGGCGGGCCGCTCTCGTTCGAGCGCGAAGACTATCCGATACCCACAGACCTGTACCCGATGCCCTTCGAGCTGGAGCCGCTGACGAAAAAATCGCTCGGCAAGTATGTCTTGCTTGAGATGCCGAACGAGAAGACAATTGCCGCGCTCGGCCTCGAAGAAGAGATGGAGGAGATACGCAAATATGTGGATGCTGAAGACGATTTGACCGTGCACCGGGTCGGCATTATTTATGATGCTGTCGCCGCGCTCTTCACTCCGCCGGTGATGCCCAAAGACCCGAAGCCCGCGCCCCCTTCTTTCATTTCGTCTTCCGATATTCAAGCCGAATCGCTCCGCTTTCAGGTGAGTCCAGACGAATGGGGACTCGGCTATCATGACCTCTTGATTGAGACCGCGAACGACCGCACCTCTGCGCTGAATGCCATCAAGCTCATCTCTGTACAGGGCGAAGGCTCAACCATCGGCGATTTGGATAAGTCACACTTCGGAAAGTTTCTCAACATCTACCGGCAGTTCCCAAATGAGGGAGATTGGGTGCCTGCGCGAAACGTGGCGAGGAATCCGACCACAGACCCGGACGCGCCGCTTGACCGTCGCATCACGAACAAGCTCGCGCTGCTCTGGGCTGGGCTGCTCAGTTTGCGATACAGGATGCTGCTGATGTACCTGTCACACGCCTTCAGAATAGAAGCCCCTTTGAAAGCTTCGGGGCGGACGCCGCGGGGGCTGCTGCTGTCGTGGACATTCGGCGAGATGTACAACCTGCGCTCGATCACGGAAATCCTGATGACGTTGCCGCTGCACGAAGTTGGCGATGAAGAGTTGCTGGCAGGGCCGCCGTTCGAGATGCCTTACTCGCTGGCTCTGGCCTCGCATGATGCCAACCGCTGGCGCATGCACCGCGACCTGCTTCAAGCTTCGCAGCAATACGTCAAGGCTTTGAGCGAGGCGAGCGGTGGCCAGTATGAAAACTATTTGAAGGGCTTGCACAGCGCGAACGAAAGCGCGCTGGCGCAAGTCCTGACTTTAATCGGAGGTTGAGATATGACACGCGAAATTGTGGAGCTTCGCATCCTTCCGCCGTTTGCCATCGCGCGTCTCGGCTCATCCCCCGATCCGATGGATAATTACAAGCTTGTCATCACAGACCCGATTGGCACGCGGCAAATTCAGCCCGCAGAGACGCTGGTGGTCAATCGTGAGACGGGCGAAGCGACGGCTAAACATCCGCCTTTCGAGGTGCGCTTTCGCGACGACGATTACAACATTCGTCCCATCGCGCCCTTTCTTGAAGTCTGGGTGCGCTTCGCCGGCGATGATAAGCTGGTTCCTCTGACCACGAAGATTCTCTCAAGCCTCAAGCTCAAACCCGACGCACTGAAGTGGGACGTGCATGTCGCTAACATCAAAGCCTACCGCCGCACGGGTGACTTGAATGACCGCGTCGAAGCCAAGACCAGAGCTTTTAGCAATCACTCAGTACATGCGTTGAAAGGCAAGTGCAATAACTTTTTAAAAGGGAAGACGCTTCCGCTCGGCTCTGTGCAATACGTCAAGCCCACTAAGGAGTTTCCGGAGATTCGACTCCGGTTCACGCCCGCCGCCGGAAAAGTCTACGGGCCGCCGCCAGACCCCGGCGGGTATGACCCGAACATCGAAGACGCTGTCTATGACCCTGAGAAGGGAAAATGGAAGGGCTACTATGACCCGACTGATATTACGACAGACTCGCTCGGCGTCCGCAAGGCGACCAACCCCGCGCAAATTTATGCGGGCAAGGCGACGGATGACGGCGTTAATCTGATTAGCTACGGCTATCTGGACGACGAGTGCGATGGACTTGTCGAAGTCAGTCTCAAAACGAAAGGTTCGGAGCTGAATGCTTACGCGCGGATTGCCGCCGGGCCGCCGACCTTCGCGCCGGACGGTATGCCCGTGCGAACTGTGGCAGATGAATTGGAGCAGGCCATGTTTGGCCCAGACCTTGACAGCCCCGTCACCGAACAGGAGATTGCGGACGTGAGCGACATCGTCCGCCGCGCACTCGAAACCGTGCGGCTGATGAACACAGCGCAGATGAACAAGCCGTCGAAGCAGCGCGGCGTGGGCATGGCGCGCATGGATTTTCTAGACACGAATCGCGCGTTAGAATCCATCGTTGATCCGTCAGTAGCCGATTCATTAGCCATCCGTTCGCGGCACGAGCGTGTGCTGCTGGCGCTTGAGAGCGGGTCGCTCGCGTGGTTTGCGCGCGTGCTGCGACACTATGACGAAGTCGGAGATTTGTCAGACGAAGCGCGGCGGAAAATGCCAGCCCTGATGCGGAGCGCGGATGGAAGACATCTGGCATTGACACGGCGGCAAGTCAACAAAGTACGCATGGCTGCCGAATACTTCATCAACCTGAGCGCGGGAGGCCAGCAATGAGCAAATCCATCGAAGCCAAAAACCTTTCTGCGCAGTTGCAATATCAAGCCTTCGGCAATCCGCCGAGCACGCTTCCGCAGACGGCGATTTCAAATGCGTTTCCCGGTTTGGAGATGGATTTCCGAAATGTCTGGAAGCGGATTCTGGTCGGAATCGAGCTGCACGAATCGAGCAATCTGGTCGTTGCCGTAGACAAGAGCGCGCCGCCCGAAGCGCAGGGACTCGCGGAAGGCTACCGCCTCATGCACATCAACGATGTATCGGTGATGGTAGAGGTTAAGGGGCCGCAGTATGTTGGTGGCCCAAACGTTTCGCTGCCTGACACGACTTTCAATGATCCGCGGATGCCGCTCGAATGGTCGAATGCGCTGGCCGTGATCGTGCATGAGTTTAGCGGCCAGATGGTTCAGTGCAAGTTTGAATCGCTCGAAGACCCTACGAAGACAGTGCAGGCGTCTCTGATGGTGCGCCCGTTTTTCGATGAAGAAGAAGTGGACGGAGAAAAGGTGCGGCGCGCGGTCATCGCCAAAGACATTGCGCCTCCCGGAGAGCTGACGCAGAGTTTGTGCTCGCCGTGGCAGAACGATTATCGAGAGTGCGCCTGCTTTTACTGGGCTGCGACCAGACCCGACTATGTGAATGTGGAGGCGCGTCCGGATGGCACAAGCACAGGCAACAACTGGATGCAGAAAGATCGCACGCCGGAAACTCCGAATGTCTACATCGTGGATGATTGGATGGATCCTACCCTCGTCAACTACACAGACCTTTTCCGCCATTGGGAAAAGTCGCTGCGCTTTATCATCGAAGGCAAGGACGAGGAAGCCCCGCCGCCCCAGCCGGAATAACATGAGGGGATATGTCGACTAACATACAGAGCGGCTCGCTGGTTCAGATTCGCAGGAATTCCACTGCCGTTCCCCTCCCGCACGCACCGGCACCAACAAGCTTTCATCTTTTTGAAACGGAGCTTGGCGCGCATGTGATGCTCGTCAACGGCTCGCGTGTCTTTACCATCTCAAGCGAAATCGCGGCGGCGCTCGAAGGCAGCGAAGGCGATGCCGCACAACTGCTCGCCGAACTCGGACTCTCCGCGCCGGAATATATTACAGGCGCGCCGCTCACGGATTCGCCCATCCGTTCACTGTCGCTCGCCATCGCTCAAAAGTGCAATCTCGGTTGCACATACTGTTACGCACAGGAGGGCGGCTTTGGCGCACAGGAAAAGAACATGAGCGCAGAGGCCGCGAGAGCTGCGGTGGACATGCTCTTGTCGGAAGCTGCGGCGGGCGACTCGTTCAACCTCGCGTTTCTCGGCGGCGAGCCGCTGACGAATCGCAAGCTGCTGCGCGAATGCACAGAGCGGGCTGTCGCGCTGGCCCAAACCAAACACGCGCGCATTAGCTTTTCCATCACGACTAACGGAACTTTACTCACGCCGGAGGACGGCGAGTTCTTTGAGCGGCATGGCTTTGCTGTGACCGTCAGCTTGGACGGAGTCGGCGAGGTACATGATCGCACGCGTCCCTTTAAGAGCGGGCGCGGAAGTTATGATCGTGTGCTAGCGAATGTGCGTTCACTGCTGGCGATGCAACAGCGCATGCAGGTTTCCGCGCGCGTCACCGTCACGCCCGCTAATTTGTTTTTAAGAGAGACGCTGGATGAGTTTCTCTCGCTCGGTTTCCACAGCGTCGGTTTCTCTCCCATGTTGTCTTCGCCAACCGGCGCGGGCGAGATGGGCAAGGCTGAGATGGACGTGATGCTCGCGCAGATGATTTCGTGCGGCGAGGAATTTGAGCGTAGGGTGGCGCGTGGCGAGCGATATTCGTTCCTGAACATGACGAACGCGATGCGCGAGCTACACAAAGGCACGCATCGCCCGTATCCGTGCGGTGCGGGCGCGGGCTACTTGGGCGTTTCTGCCGACGGCGGGCTGTACGCGTGTCACCGCTTTGTCGAAGACCCTGCGGGCGCGATGGGAGATGTCAAGTCAGGCGTTGACGTTGCGCGACAGGCGCGCTGGCTCGCCGAACGACACGTACACATGCAGGAGCCGTGCAGAAATTGCTGGGCCAGATACATGTGCGGCGGCGGCTGCCATCATGAAGTGATTCATCGTGGCCGACCCGCCTGCGACTATATTCGCGGCTGGCTGCACTATTGCTTGCAGGCATATATTCGACTGCTCGAACGCCGCCCGGAGTTCTTTTATGCCTGAGCTATCCGGCGGCTCAACTATCAAGGCGGAGGTCTGCGTCATCGGCGGCGGGCCTGCGGGAGCGGCGCTTGCCCTGCGACTCGTGCAACTCGGTCACACGGTCGTCGTCGTGGAGAAACAAGCCTTTCCGCGCCAGCATGTCGGAGAGTCGCTGGTCGGCAGCGTGCTTCCCCTGCTTGATGTTCTGGGCGTGCGAGGTAAGGTTGAAAGCGCAGGCTTTCTCAGGCCAGAGGCAATGTATGTGCGCTGGGCTGATGCCGTCGAGCGAAGGCAAAGTCCGGGTGAGGCGGGATTTCAAGTTGATCGTGGCCGCTTTGATGAACTGCTTCTCCAAGCTGCGGAGAAAGCAGGAGCGCGGCTGCTACAGCCTGCACGCGCGGTTGAAATCAAGCGTCTAGGCGGCGGTTGGCGCAGCGCTGTGCGCTGCGAAACCGGCAACGTGTTTATCGAGTCTAGGTTTATCGCAGACGCGACAGGCCGGACAGGACTGCTCCCCAGAGTCAGGCAACGCCTGCCGGAGAAAACTCTGGCGCTTTATGCCTACTGGAATCAAGTCCCGCTTAATGGCCCGGAGACGCGTATTGACACCTGCGAGGACGGGTGGTATTGGGGCGCGCCTTTGCCCGGTGGCGAGTTTAACGCGACGGTCTTTATTGATGCATCGCTTTGTCGAAAGGGTGTGGCGCAATCAGGCAACCTCGAAAAATTTTACGAGTCATTGATTGCCCGCTCAGAGCTTTTGTCGGATTGTTTGAAAGGGTCGCGTATCGGGAATGTGCGCGCGTGTGATGCGACGCCGTTTTACGATGATGCGCCCGCAACGGCAGATGCTATCAAGGTCGGAGAGGCGGCATTCTCGATTGACCCGCTCTCTTCGCAGGGCGTGCAAACAGCGATTGGCTCCGCGCTTCATGCAGCAGTCGTGTTGCACACGATTCAACGGCATCCCAAAGACACTTCGTTGGCTCTTGACTTCTACCGGATGCGGCAGCTTGAATCGGTCGCGCTGCACAGGCGCGCGGCGCGCAAGTTCTATGGCGAAGCAGCCCGCACGAAGCCCGGCGAGTTCTGGCAAGCGAGAGCCGCAAAGGCGGATAAAGACGAACGTGAACCACAACCGTTCCGGCAGCCTGCGCTCAGCGCGCACACCTTGATTCGCTTATCCCCCGAAGCGCGTTGCGAAGTGATTCCCTCAATTCAAGGAGATTTTGTGACACCGGCTACGGCAATTACTTTTCCCGGCGTAGCCGGGCCAATCGCTTTTTTGGATGGAATCGAGATCGGGACGCTCGCCGCTATGATTCAGCGACCGATGATGGTGGAACATGCGCTTCGAGCATGGACGCAGCGGATTCCGCTCGACCGCGCGACAACGATCTTAAGATGGTTGTGGGAAAGAGGCATAGTGGTGGCTCATTAAATCAGGGTGTAGGGGATAGGGTGTAGGGTGTAGTTAAAGCGTAATTGTTTTTACTACACCCTATCCCCTACACCCTAATTACTTTGTCTTGCCCAAGTAGCCGAAGATTGGCCCGGCGGCCAGCTCTCCCGCGCCGATGGGGTTCTTCAACAATTCACCGGCGAGATATTTGAGTTCGAACATATAGACCACCGCTTCCTGCAAGGCATCCGGCTGGCCTGTAAAAGCTTTCTGCATCTTGTCGAGCAAGTTCATGTAGCCTTGATTGAAGGCTTTTCCCTTCGCGCGCAAGTCAGGGTCGTGACGATAATCTTTCAGTGTCGGGTTCGGTTTCATCTGATAAACCTCGTCCCAATCAACTCGCAGCGTCGCTCCTCTCGGCCCCGTCTCCGGCGTGTCGCCTTCCTCGTAATATCTCCCTTGTTTGATTTGATTGAAACGGTAGAAATGCCCGATCTCATCATAGTCCCCGATGGAGATGTCCTTCTCAAAGAAGCGCGGGTCAAACCCTTCTCCCTGAAAAATAATTTCCTTGAGAGCTTTTCTCGCGGTGTGTAAATCGGTCACGACCACTGCTTTTCCGCCACTGCCGTAATAATGCTCGGGGGTAATCTGGCGTTTACGTCTTTCAGGGTCTTTAGTAAAAATTGTTTTGCCCTTTGCGTGCGCCTCTGCTTCAAGAGTTTCCAATCCGTGAATGAGAATTTTATAGAAAGTGCCGATGGTCGGGTTTCCGCTCGACTCGCCGCCGACAGGGACGGGCGTTTCGATTTCCAGAAAAGTATCAATCGCTTCTTCTGAGAATCTCAAGAGACCTACTTCAATCGCATCTGTTGAACCGTTGGATTGCTTACCGTTGCTCGCGCTCAGGGCGTCTACTTTTAAAAGCTCTTTGAGGCTTGTGACGCCGGTATCGGTTTTTGTATTGAGCAGGTCGAGCAGGTTGCTGGGATAAGAAGGAATAAAACGCGGCTCATTGACGCATGGCTCTCCGCCGATGGCATTCAGCACATTGGCAGCCAGAATCCAATGCAGCATCTCTTCGACCAGAACGCTCTTGATGACTTCCGCCGATTCCTGATTCGTGCCTTCCTGTAAAGAGTAGAGCGCGCAAAGATATGGCGGAATCGTCGTGTGCTCGATAAGTATCGCTCTGCGCAGAAGCTTGCGAAGCTGCTTTATATTCTTGACGCGCGCTTCTTCGGGGAGACGCTCAACGTCTTCGCGGATAAGTCGAACCCACTTCGGTTGCGGCAGCGCGGACGGAAGCGACTCTGCGATTGCGGCTCTGGCTCCGCGCCTGAGTTTCGGAGCTTCTTCCGGCTCGTCGCCGGGGAGCATGCGCTTGATTTTATTTTTGGGTTTGGATGTCAGCATCTATTCACCTTCGCGAAGTTTTATGACAAATCTGACAAAATGCTTTCAGCAGCCGAGAAAGCCAGCGCCGTCATCGTCAAAGAAGGGTTCGATGTTCCTATCGTGACCATGCTCCCGCAGCCGACGAGGTAGAGGTTTTTATGATCCCACGCCTGTTGCCTTGAGTTGACGACTGAATCCGTCGCGGATTTTCCCATCCTGTGAGTTCCGGCCAAGTGACCCGCCCCGTTCGTGACGAAGCCCTCTTCCTTGCCGTCTACCTCGTAAGTAAAATAGCTCGTATTGCCGGGGTCATAATTGGTCGCATCCTCTACAGACATGAGCTTGAAAATCTCTTTCGTGATCTGTCTTCCGGCGACGAATCCGGCGCGTGAGTAATCCGAGAGGTCGTAGGTGATAACCGGGCGGAAATTACCGAGCGCATCCGTAAAGCGCGGATGAATCGTGACACGGTTGTTATAATCCGGCATCTGCTCGACCTCGAAGTGCATATTAAATTGCCTCGACAATCTATCGCCCAAATAACCCCGCAGCTTCTTGCCAAAAAGCTGCTCGTTTTGCGGTGTGCCCTGTCCGTTGACCGCGTTTATGAAATCGCTGAAGGGCGAAAGCGCAGGCCAGTTCCATCCCCAGTTGTCTATCGGCATGATGAAGGCTGAGTGCTCCTTGCGAAAAGCTCCGTCACGAAAGGTAGGAATGTTTGAAGTCGAACCCGGCCCTCTGTAGCCACCAATGTCCTTTGGCATCAAACCCCACGCGAGGCCGCAAGTGTGATCCATCAAATGACGACCGACATGGTCATTGCCTTTGCAAGCTCCCGAAGCGAGCAGGAGTTTGGCGTTCTCTACCGAATGAGCTGCGAGAGCATAGATGCGGCCTCTGGCAGTCTTCAAGACGTAATCCGAGCCGTCCGGATTTTTATATTGCTTGTATTTTATTTCCTTGATGCGCCCGTCGGGTTCGATCTCGATTTTAGAGGCGACGGCCTGCGCGATTATCTCAATCGAACCGATGCTGCTCTTGCCGCCGCCCGTCGTGTTATCGCTCAGCTCTTTTAATTTATCCACAGCGCTCTTGATGGTCTTGAGCGGGTTGTACTTGGCCTGCACAGGGCAGATGGGAACGCAGCTCGCGTTGCCTTCGCAGCGTTGGCCTGTGTGCGGGTCCCAGATGGAGCCGACGGGTTGATAGCTTTCCTCGCCGGGAACGAGTTTTAACTTCTTCTGCCTGGCGTCCCACTGCGCTGCGGAGAATTTATAATTCTTGTTCGGCGTCGAGTTGCGGCCTTGAGGCGTGCTGATGACGTTGAGTTGATAGGCTACGCCATTGACCTTGATGGTCTTGCCTTTGGCCTGTTCGACAAATTTTCCGTCTAGATAGCTCTGCGGGATTTTCTGCATCGGATATTGATAATCCGCGCCAAAAAAGTTGCTATCAATTCCCGGCAATTCCTGCTCGTCAACCGCGCCGGAAACTCCGATTTCACGCTCGGCCATCTCATAGTAAGGTTTTAAATCTTCATAGCTGATAGGCCAATCCTCGCCATGACCGTAAGTAGTTTTAAGCCTGAAATCGTTGGGCAGCATGCGCAAAGTCGTGCCGAGCCAGTGCAGCATGGTTCCGCCCGGCGAGCGCGCATAATCGCTGCCAAACGGCAGGTTGCCTTTTTGCACAAAATAGGAGCCCTGATTAAGCCGCAACTTGGAATCGTCTTTCTTGGGCCAATCGTCTTGCTCGATGACAGGCTTCTGCACATCAAAATTTGAGAGAGCGAGAACATCCGGCGAGGGCGCGGTCTTCAGGTTCGGATAAGGCGAGTTGGGAACCTTTGCCGACGCAGTGTAAAAGGTATTGAGATAAGATTGGTAGTTGGCATAGGCCGCGACTGCTTCCAACTCTATGCCAGCCTGTTTCCCTGCTTCGAGCAGCAAGACGCTTTTCCCCGCGCCGGACAAGACCTTTGCCAGCACCGCTCCGGCAACGCCTGCCCCGACAATCACGACATCATAAATCTTGTCCGTCATAGTTTCTCCGGGCTTTCTTAAATTGCCACTAGCTTTAGCTAGTGGATAAAATTTACAGAAGGTTACAGGCTTTAGCCGAAATGCTTCGGCTAAAGCCGAGACTTTTTAGCTCTCTTGTTCCACTAGCTGAAGCTAGTGGCAATTTTAAATACTTTCATCACACTGCACTAATCCTGCTTCACAGTCTGCGGCTCCAGATTCCATGAACCGAATCCGGGCTGCTTTGCTCCCGCAGGATGAGAACCCATGTTCGGCCAGAGCAATCCGTTTTGATATGCTTCGGGCGAGATGATGTAGGCCGCTTTGAAAATCAACGGGGCGGGGTCGTTATAGTTTGTATAGCTTCCCAGATACCATAATTGAATAATGTTCTTGGCAATCTGTGCAAACTCTATATCCTCGATGATGCGCTGGCGAATCTGATCCTCGAACGCCGGATGATGCTCGCCGTAGACCTCAAAAATAGCTTTGGCTTCAAACAAGAGCCGTATGACAGGCTCCTTGTAGATGCGTGTGATTTCCCTGTAGTACGGTTCGGCCATGCCTGTTCCCAACAGGTCTACGCGGTCGAATCCGGTCAAGGCGCGAGAGAGATTCAGGAACTGCTCTAATAAGTAATCTGAAATCTCTTCATCCTTCTTCCGGCTTAGAGCTTCATTCATGAATTCACCACTTTCGGAATATTATTACGGGTTTTATTTTGCGTGCGACCTTTGGTGTAAGCAAAGAACATCTCCCGCAAAGGCGCAAAGAAAGCGATTGAGTTTTTCTTCGCGCCTTTGCGAGAAAGACCAACGTTTCTCGCAAAGGCGCAAAGATAAGAAAAAAGGCGCAAAGGGTTGAGCAGTCTGTCTCTTAATCCTGGCGTGTGGCAGTTGCTGCCTGCGGCGTCTCGACGGGCAGGCGCAATGACAGCAGGAAATTTACGACAGCTTGCTGGTCATTAGCCGAGAGCTTTTGAAACGCATCAATGATGGGCGCGGCTTCGCTCTGGCTCCCCGTTCTGGAATCTCCGTGCATCAGGATGGCTTGCATCAAGCTGGTCGCGCGACCGTCATGCAGCCAAGGCCCAGTGTCTGCGACTCCCCACAAGGGGCGCGTCAGGAACAGGCGCGGCGCGATGCAGACTCCCGCCACGTCTGCCCCTTGAGCCGTCAAGTCAGCCAGAAATTTGCCCATGTCGTGCGTCTTAAGATCGCTGAAGAACGGCACGTAGAGCGCGCCGGACGGCGGCTGAGGCAAGAACGGCAGAAAGGAAGGAGCCATTTGTGTCAGGCGCGGAAGCGAGGCCGCCGGAACATCCGTGCTGTTCAGAGGGATGTTATATGTCTGATCCGCCGTAGCAGCAGCCCTTGTCGGGGGGCCGGCTTTGAGCCTCTTCAACACTGGGAGGTGCGTATGCGAAGCAAGCGGCGCGACGAGGCTGGTGTAAGACCCTGTAGCTTCAAACGGGCAATCGGTTGTGCAATCCGTATCCGAATTACCGACTGGACTGTCAATCACAAACTGCGGGTTAGGGTCTGTAATCGGAAGCGAAGGAATGTGGCAGGTGGCGCAGCTTGTTTGTGGAAGCTTGACATCCGTAGCGGTGTCTGTAAAAAGCTCATAACCGCGTCTGACGCTGTCTGTCGAGACGCCTGCGGGTATCACTTGTTGCGGCGGGCGGTTCATCCCCACAAAGGCCGTGATGGCCGAGACGTTACCCACCGTCGCTTCATCAGTCTTGCCATCCTTGTCGCAATCGCAATCGCCGACCTTCTCAACCGCTTGCATGCTGAAATGAAAGTCGAGCGCGTCTCTGACGAAATGGCGAAGACTGGAAGAGACGCCTTTCCATTGAAACGGGCGGATGACCAGATCGGAAGCGACTCCCTTGACCATGCTCACGTCATCCGTAAATCCCGCCACCTTAACACCGCCGATGTCTGTGTCAAGCGTCGGCGGCGGCGAGGGCGGATTTGGT
>JACMLC010000575.1 GCA_014379795.1 Pyrinomonadaceae bacterium | reverse complement strand
GGCATGCCCCAGATGACCGCCGTCTCGCGCGATTCGACGATGATGCGCCCGCCCTTTTGATGAATCGCACGCGCTCCCTTCAATCCATCATCACCCATCCCCGTCAAGACCACACAGAGAGATTCTGCACCGCACGCCCCTGCCAGAGAAGAGAGCAGGCGGTCAGCCGACGGCGCATAAAAATCGCTCGCGCCAGAAGGCTCTATGCGAAAGCGCAAAGTCTGCTCAGCATCTCTCTCAACCATCGTGTGCTGCCCGCCCGGAGCGATGTAAACGTGAGAGCCTGTCACGCTCTCGCCGTCGCGCGCTTCACGAATCGTGAAGGGGCTGTGGCGCGCGAGGCGTTCGGCAAATGAGCGCGTGAAGCCTTGCGGCATGTGCAGCGCGACGACGACGGGAGTGCGAAAGCCTGCGCGCAGGCGCGCGAGAATCTGTGTCACAGCCGCCGGACTTCCGGCAGAGCCGACAATGGCGACCAGACAGGCGCGCTCCTTACTTTTAACTTGCTGCGCCAGACGCGTTGCGGCAAAAGCAGCTTTTTTATCTTCAAGCTGCGGCAACGTGACGCGCCCGTGCGCTTCGGCTGCGGCTAAGACTCTCAAACGAAGCCGCTCCGCAAACTCTTCGGAGCGAATCGCGTGGCGCAGCTCGGGCTTGGTGATAAAGTCCACCGCTCCGGCTTCCAAAGCCTGAAAGACGCTGTCACCCTCGCCGCGCCCGCTGCACACGACCACCGGCAGCGGCGCGTGCTTCATCGCCCAACGCAGCACGCTAAAACCGTCCAGCAGCGGCATCTCAAGATCAAGCACCAAGACCTCCGGCCTCCGCTCCCTAATCAAGCGCACAGCCTCCTGCCCGTCACCCGCCAGCCCGACAATCTGCAAGCCGTCCGACGCAGAAAAAATCTGCGACAGCCGCAGGCGATACAGCGGCGAATCATCTGCGATGAGTAAACGGTAAGTCATAGGCACAGTGACAAGTGACAGGCCACAAGCAGGAAATCTCGAAGTAATCAGCCGCCCGACGAGATTTCACAAGCCACATCGCAGGACACAATGTTGATGAGAGGAAAGCTAAGGACGATCAGGTTCAAGGAGTAGTTAGGTTCCGCCGCCAGCATATTAGTAAACTTCTTTGTGAGTCCCTATATCTATGAATAAAGCCTTCTTATCATCTATAAACGAGAAGATTATCCGCACATCATATTCGATGCTAAAACTCCACAAATCTTTAAGCTGACCTGACAATTTGTGTGTTTTCAACCTTGGATCAAACGGATCGCTCTGAAAGATTGTCATCCTTTCCCAGAAGCGGGTTTCTAAGCTGACCTTACTCCGAACGCTTTTTCTAAACGCTCTCTTAAAAGATGAGCTAAAGGTAATTTCAATCATGCGATAACATTTCCCTAAGTTCATCTACGTTACTTGAGAAGTTTATTTTATTCTCATGTAATTCTTTTAAGCTCGCCTGATAATTCTCATGAATCTCATGCCGCCTTTCATCAATGAGATATTTTTCCAGCAAATCCTGTAGCTCTTCCTTCTCTTCAGTAGAAAGCTGCTTTACCTCTTCTACTATTTCTGCAAAATTATGACTCATCTCTACAGTCCTCAAGTTTGTGTTTTTTATTAAATTACGCTTTTTGTTTATAGCACACAAATTGTAACCTCGAAGTCGAGAAGCCTAACAGGTTTTATCTTGTCACCTGTCACACGCCACTTGTCACTGCTTCTGATAAACCAAGTCGTTCTGCAAATGTGCGAGACGAAAGGGAGCGTTGAGCGTGACGAGGGATTCCGCCGCGCCCAAAATTAAATAGCCGCCCGCGCGCAGTTGTTGATGAAAGCCCGTGACGGTGCGCCTGCGCGCAGCCGTGTCGAAATAGAGCATTACGTTGCGGCAGAAGATGACATCCAGCTCTTCATAAATATTAAAGCGGCGGCTGTCCGCGAGGTTAAAGCAGCCGAAGTTGACCATCACGCGCAGCCGCTCGTCTATCAGCCATGAGCCGTCAGGCTGTTGTGTGAAATAACGCGCGCGGCGTTCCTCGTCCATCGTGCGAAAAGAATTGGCGCGGTAACGACCTGCGCGCGCCTCTGCGATTACGCGCTGCGACAAATCGCTGGCCGACAGCTCTATCTTCCAGCCGTCGAAAAGCCCCGATTCGAGAATCAGTATCGCGAGCGTGTAAGCCTCTTCGCCGGTCGAGCAGCCCGCGCTCCACACGCGCAGGGTACGCGACGCGCGATTGAGCGCGGCGAACTCGCTTAACATCTCTTCGCCGAAAGCGCGCAACGCGCGCAGCTCGCGGAAAAAGTAGGTCTCGTGAACCGCGACGGCATCGAGCGCGCGACCAAGCTCTTCGCGCCGGTCTCGGTCAAATTGCAGATAAAGATAATATTGTTCAAAGCTATTGAGGTGCAGCGCGTTGACGCGAGGGCGCAGGCGTCTTTCCAGCGTCTCCTGCGTTCGCGGGTCGAAATGCAAACCCGACGCCTGATAGATCAAATCGCGCAGCCGCAGAAATGTGTTCTCGTCCATCTCTGGCCGTGCGCCGTCGTTTGATAATAAAGATTGCTTTGAATTAAAAGACATGATAAGCGAAAAGTGATGAGTGATGAGTGATGAGTGATGAGTTAAAGCAAAGACAGCTTTTCTCTCATCACTCATCACTCATCACTGTCTTTAGTATATTCGCTGCGCGCGGGGCGCAATGCTTGGTGGCCTTTTGCATCTCTGCGCGGCGCGTGCGTGCGATGGTTTTCAATGCGGCGTAAGCGTCTTCATACAGCATCGCTTCCGGGTCGCGGAGCGCGTGACAGGCCAGCTCCAAAGTCTCCTGTGCATCGCGCTCGGCCAATGCGCGCAGGGCTGCGCCGCGCACCGCCGCCTCTTCCGCCCGGTTGACCGCCGCGTCGAGCAGGAGTTTGAGCGAAGCAGCATCTTTAAGAACGGCCAACACTTCGATGCCTGCGCGGCGGACAGGCCAGTCGGT
>JACMLC010000574.1 GCA_014379795.1 Pyrinomonadaceae bacterium | reverse complement strand
CGCCATCAGCCGCTTTGCCGAAGACGTACGCACGGGAGCGTATCCAGCGGAAGCGGAATCCTACGGCCTACCCGCAGAGGCCGCAGCCGAACTTCATATCGAAACAGCGAATAAAGAAGCTGACATCAAAAAATCTTGAGAAAGATGCCAGATGCTAGATGTTAGATGGCAGTAACTAACATCTAGCATCCAGCATCTGGCATCTGCTCCCCTACCTCCTATGGAAATTATCAACCGTCGCCAGCGCATGAGCAGTGTCTCGCGCAAGGTCAGGCGCGATCAGGATCGAACCATCGGGCTGGTGCCGACGATGGGCGCGCTGCATGACGGGCACCTGAGCCTTGTGCGCGAGGCGCGCAGGATGTGCGATGTGGTGGTCGTTTCGGTCTTTGTCAATCCGGCGCAGTTCGCGCCCGGCGAGGATTTTGAACGCTACCCGCGCGATTTGACCAAAGACACTGCCGTCCTGACAGACTATAACGTGGACTATATCTTCGCGCCGTCGCCCGAAGAGATGTACCCGAAGAATTTTTCCACTTATGTGACGGTCGAAGGTCTCTCCGAGCAACTCGAAGGCGTCGTGCGTCCCGGCCATTTTCGCGGCGTCGCGACAGTCGTCACGATTCTCTTGAATATCATCCGCCCGGATTTTGCTTTCTTCGGACAAAAGGACGCGCAACAAACCCTTGTGGTCAAGAGGCTGGTGCGCGATCTCGCTCTGGAAACAGAGATTGTCATTCTCCCGACCGTGCGCGAACCGTCCGGCTTGGCTCTCTCATCGCGCAACGCTTTTTTGAATCCGGAAGAGAGGCAATCGGCAGCCGTCATCCACCGCGCTTTGACGCGCGCAGAGTCCGCTTATGCCGAAGGCGAGCGGAATGGCGCAAAGCTGGCGAGCCTCGTGCGCTCGACCATTGAGACCGAGCCGCGTGCGCGTTTAGATTATGTGAGCGTGTCGGATGCAGACACTCTGGAAAAGCTTGATAAGCTGAATGATAAGACGGTGCTCATCGCCGTCGCCGCCCGCTTCGGCCAGACGCGCCTGATAGACAATCTGGTGCTGAACCAAAGGGACGGTGTAAAAATCAAATCCTGAGAGAATGAAGCCTGAGATAAATCCTGTCGAAAAAACACCGCTTTTGATTCCCCGCATTTTACCGGCGGCTGGTCGGAACGTTAAAATAACTTTATGAAATATGCACTGCATGCTTTGCTGCCCTGCGCGCTGCTGCTCTTGGGCGGTTTGTTACAGGCTTCTCCAAAGAGCTTCGCCGCTACTGAAGCTCGCCCAACGCAGCAGGGCATCGAAATCACCGCGAACGAGGCGGGCGCGATGAAAAGCTTGCGCAAGCTTTTGAACGCGGAGAACGCTTTTCAGAATACGCGCGGCAAAGGTGAGTATGGAGAATTAAAAGACCTGCTCGCAGCCGGATATATAGAAAGCGATTTGGCAAGTGGAGTCAAAGACGGTTATCGCTTGACCCTGATTATCAAAAAAAGCACGCTCACTTCGGCTGCGGCGATTGACCTGATTGCGAGGCCGGTCGAGTACGGCAAGAGCGGGCGTCGCTCTTTCTACCTGACGGAAGGCGGTGTCATGCACACTTCCGATGTCAAGGATGTGATGCCTGCTGAAATGCGTCCCTTCGCAAATGAAAGCGGCGGCAAAGGGACTGTCAAAGGCTCCGGCAATGAAGCGAACGAAGCGGGAGCGATAGCCATCCTGCGCACCATCCATGCGGCTGAAGTCGCTTATCACGCCACGACCGGCGAGGGGAAATACGGCACGCTCGAACAGCTCGAAGCTTTGCACTTGCTTGAGAACGTCAATGCCGAAGGCAAACGCATGGGCTATAATTTCTCCATCAAAGCGCAGCCCGGCGCGGAGGAAACGCCCGCGTCTTTTACCGTCACAGCCGTCCCCGCAAAATATGGCGAGACGGGACGCAAATCTTTTTTCATAGATGTCTCCGGCATTGTCGTCGGCGCGGACAAGAACGGCGCGCCCGCAGATGCAAATGATCCGCCGATTCAGGACTAGAAAAGTTAAGCTCATTTAAAAACTATCAATGTCACAAAGAACGAAAGCACATATTGATTTCATTTTGAACGGCGAGCGCACGGAGGTCGCTTTCGCGCCTCATAAAACGCTGCTCGAAGTTTTGCGGGAAGACCTCAATCTGATGGGAACGAAGCATGGCTGCGAGCTTGGCGAGTGCGGGACGTGCGCCGTGCTGGTTGACGGTCGCTCCGTCCTGTCGTGTCTCGCGCTCGGGCTGGACATGGAAGGCCGCGCAGTCAAAACAATCGAAGGGATGGCCGAAGGCGGGCAGCTACATCCATTGCAGGAAACATTCGCAGACCTCGGCGCGGCTCAATGCGGCTATTGCACGCCCGGCTTCCTGCTCGTCGCCGAAGAGCTGCTGGAGAAAAATGCGCAGCCCACGCGTGACGAGATTAAAGAAGCCTTAGCCGGTAATTTGTGCCGATGCACTGGCTATATCAAAATTTACGAGGCGGTCGAGTTGGCCGCAGCGCGCATGCGCGGCGAAACGCTTGAGCCGGTTAAAGAAACTATTTATGGCTACGAATAAAATTTAGCCGCAAAAAGGCACAAAAGGCACAAGGGCATTTTCACTCCGCTTTCTATGTTGATATATGAATATTGCATTTTGTTTTCCTCTTGTGTCTCTTGTGATTTTTTGTGGCTATCTCTAAAAATTTATGGTTACGAATAAAAACGGTAAGAACGGCAACGGCGAGTCGCTGAAAGTCATCGGCAAGCCTTTTCGCAAAGTTGATGCGCGTGCCAAATGCACGGGGCAGACAAAGTTTGCGGACGACATCGTGCTGCCGCGCATGCTCTTCTGCAAACTCCTGCGCTCGCACGAGCCGCACGCGATTATCAAGAGCATAGACACTTCAAAAGCCCTCGCACTGCCGGGCGTGTATGCCGTCATTACCGGAAAAGATTTGCCGATACCTTACGGCATCCTCCCCGTCAGTCAGGACGAGCACCCGCTCTGCCTGGACAAAGTGCGTTTTATCGGCGACCCCGTCGCAGCCGTCGCAGCCATTGATGAAGACACTGCTTTTGACGCGATGAATCTTATCGAAGTCGTCTACGAGAAGCTGCAAACCATCACGAGCATCGAAGAGGCCGTATTGATTGACGAGCCGCGCATACACGATTACGGCGACGGCGGCAACATACACAAAAAAGTTCATCTCGAATTCGGCGATCTGGACGAAGGCTTTGCCGAAGCAGACCTCGTGCGTGAAGATGTTTTCTTTTACGAAGGCAACACGCACCT
>JACMLC010000573.1 GCA_014379795.1 Pyrinomonadaceae bacterium | reverse complement strand
GAAAGCATTATAACACTTCCGGGGCACAGATGGAACAATGTTTTACGCGTGAAACGCGTAAAAGTGCCCCCCATCTCTCCCGGCGCGGTCTTGACGCCCGCGCGCGGCGTGCGCGATGCTGGCATTGATGAATCCGCAACCCAAAACTGTAACCACTTTGCGCGAGATGGCGCGAGCCACGACCATCATCGAATCGCCGAGACTGGCAGAGCGTCTGGGCGTCCGGCTCACTATTGCCACAGAGACTTTTCAGCACACAGGCAGCTTTAAATTCCGCGCGGCCTACAACGTCGCTTCGCAGGTTCCGCAGAGCAAGATCATCACAGCCTCTTCCGGCAACTTCGGGCAGGCGATGGCGTATGCGTGTCGTCTCCTCGGCAAGTCCTGCATCATCGTCATGCCAGACACCTCTGCGCGCGTCAAGATTGATGCTGTGCGCGAGTATGGCGGGACGGTTGATCTGACGAACGTCAATCTGAAAAGCCGCAACGCGCGCGTCGCAGAGCTGGCGCAGGAGCACAGGGACGCATACATCGCCAGCGCGTTTGACGACCCGCTCGTGATTCAGGGCAACGCGAGCCTAGGAGAAGAGTTGGCCGACATTAAAAACAGCTTCGATCTCATCATCGCTCCAATCGGCGGCGGCGGGCTGACCTCCGGCCTCATCACAGGTTTGCGCAAGGCTGGCGCAAGCATCAAAGTTTTCGGAGCAGAGCCTTTAATCGCCAACGATGCGGCGCGTTCCCTGCGCGCGGGGCACATCATCGCTAATGAAACGGAGCCGCAGACTATCGCGGACGGCGCACGCACGCCGAGCCTCGGACAGCATAACTGGGCAATCCTGCGCGAAGGCTTGGCGGGCATCGTCGAAGTTCCCGAAGAACGCATTGCGGAAGCCGTGCGCCTGCTCTTCTCGCTTGCCAATTTGAAAGTCGAGCCGACGGGCGCGCTCTCACTCGCGGCTGTATTGACCGAGCCGGAGTTGTTTCGTGACTTTTCTGTCTGCTGCGTCGTCAGTGGCGGGAATGTTGATACAGAGGTTTATCGTGAGCTGCTGGGGCAATAAGAATTATGCGCGTGGCGGCGGTTCGAGATTAGCAATCCGTTCTTCCAATTTTCTGTAATCGGCGCGAGTCTGAATTACATCGTCATTAAGGACGCTAAATCGCCGGTCAAGATTATCCATTCGCTTGCCTAATTCAATTAATTCTGCCAGTGCCCGCTCCCAAATGGGCTTCGTATCATAAGCACGCGCTTCAAGCTTCTCCAGACGATTGTCCATGCTATTCAAGCGCGAATCTATAGAATCAAGACGCGCAAGAATGAGGCTTAAACCATCGTCTGGTAAATTTTGTGTGGTCTCTTCACTCACAACGCAGATTATGAGCCTTAGCGGTATTCTGTTCAAGCGCGAATCTAAATTTCCGGCAGGTGATGAAATGCGAGGCGGCATAACTCGAATTTGAAATGGCTGAATCTCTGTGTTGCCCTCCCGTCCTCTGTGGTTATAATTCGATAAATATGAGTTTTGAAATAAATATTTGCTAAAAATTCTGCATTGAATTAGCATCTTATTGTATGCTTATTCCAAGAGAGGGTATTTATGATAAGCCTAAAAGATATTGAATCGCTCACTGCCTTCAAGCGTAATACGAACGAGTATGTGAAGAAGATAAAGAAGAGTGGAAATCCGCTCGTCCTGACGGTCAACGGCAAGGCTGAGCTTATCGTGCAGGATGCGGAAAGCTACCAGCGAATGCTTGAACTGCTTGATCGGGCGGAGACCATTGAGGCAGTGAGAGAAGGTCTGGAATCCGTCAGGCAGAGGAAAACTATGTCGCTCGATCAATTCGATAAGGAGATGCGGAAGAAGATTCACGCTCAGAAAAAGCGATGACGACTTATCGCATTGAGCCGACCGACAAAGCTCTGGTTGATGCGGGCGAAGCCTACTTCTGGATTAACGAGCAATCGGAAGGAGCGGCGCTTCGCTGGTACGAGGGGTTGTTGAAAGCCTTTCGGTCGCTGGAAAAGAACCCGCTCCGCTGTCCGCTCGCGCCGGAGAGCGCGTTTTTCGAGGAAGAGATACGCCAACTCATCTATGGGAAGTATCGGATACTTTTTACCGTTGGAGGAGCGACAGTGTTTGTGCTCAGGGTGAGACATGGGGCGCAGCAATATCTAAAGCCGGAAAAAGATGAGGGTGAAGCGGAAGACTAAATGCCGTTTTCCGGTAATCCGGTTTTGACGAAATTTAAGAGGATAAAGAACAGAACCGATGTTTAATCAGAACACAAGGGAGATGGAAGACGCCATTCTGGACATGGCTTACGGGCGTGAAGCGATAGATGGCTCGAACGGCTTTGATTTAACCCTTCTGCCGCTCTTGTCCAAACACCTCGCGAGCGACTTGCCGATTGAAACGCTTGAGAGGTTTGAAGCGATTTTGAAAGCCGTGCTGCGGCAGAGCTTGCGCGGGCGTGTGACGGGCGAGACGGCGCGGCGTGTGGCGTTGTTTCAAAAAGAGATCGGACTGCTTTTCAAGTACAAGTCTTATGCGATCAAGTGCGCCAGCCCGCTCGGTTACTCGATCTTTCTACAAAATGCCAATCAGGGTTTCAGCTTTCAACGCCACGTCACGCACAAAACGGAAGTCTTTCACATCCTCGACGTGCAGCCGGGCGGCTATGTGTTCATCTGCAACTTTAAAGATTGGGAAGGTTGCTATGACAAAGACTCTTTCGCGTCGTGGCTCGAAGGGGCTTCGGACGAGCGTTACGATTGCTTTCGTTACGTGCCGCAACCGGGCGATGTGTTTACCATCAACGAGCTTGGCATAGTTCACACGGTCATCGGCTGCACGCTCGAAGAGTTCGCAACCGTTTCGACGGACATGGTTGACAGGCTGCACGACCAGAACAAGGGGCACGAGATTCCGCCACACTTCACGCGCGATTATGTACAAGGGCAGTTATCGAAAATCTCTTTTCCGCAAACGAGCCGGATGGTCAACAACTGCTCGCCAGCCGCGCCGCAAATCGAAGAGATTCCCGCCGAGGAGATTCGCGGCGGATACCTGACACCGCTCGCGCGCACGGCCATCATCGCCTCGCGTTATCATATCGAAGCGGGACAAGCGAGCGACCTTTTGCTTGATGAGAAGAATGCTAGCTCAATCTATGTCGCGGCGGGCGCGGGGCGCGTCATCGTCGCGGATGAAACGGAAGTGCGCCGCACGACTCCGCCTTCTGTAAAAGTTGCAGCCGGAGATGTCTTGATGATTCCGGCTGGCATTCATTACGGCTTCGTTAATGAAGACCGCGCGCCGCTCGTTTTGTCCGAGCAAAGAATCTCACTTGAAGTAGCATTTCTCTGACCCACTTCGGAAGGTTACAAATAAATGACCGTTCACGAAAAGATCAAGGAGCTGGAAGCCAAAGTCGCCGCGACCGTTGATGAGACGGAAGCGACGACGGAAAAGATTGACGCTCTGAATGAACTGTCGTGGGAAGTCAAATACGCGGACGCAAGGCGCGCACTGGATTTGAGCCGAAGCGCGCACGCTCTTTCCGAAGGCCGCGTTTATTTGAAGGGCATGGCCTATGCGCTGCGCACGGCTGCGGCCTGTCACTGGCTCTTTGCGGATTACGAGGCCGCGCTCTCGGAAGCTCTCGAAGCTTTGCGTTTGTTTGAAGAAGTTAAAGACGATTTCGGTCGCGCGCACGCCATGAACGTCGTCGGCAATGTGCATGAGCGTTTGGGCAATCATTCCATCGCGCTTGAGTTTCATCGCAAAGCCCTGCAAATCAGGCATGACATAGGCGATACGGAAGGCGCTTCGACTTCGCTTAACAATCTGGGAAATGTCTATAGCAGCTTTGGCGAATATGCGGGCGCGCTCAACAACTATCTCGAAAGCCTGCGGCTGTATGAAGAGATTGATAATCGTATCGGCATCAGCCGCGCGCTCAATAACATCGGCTACATTTACATTCGTCTGGAAGATTGGGACAAAGCTTTAGACCATCTACAGCGCGCACTCGTGCTCAAGCAGGAGATCGGAGACAGGCAGAACGAGGGGCTGGTCTTAATTCACATCGGCAACGTGCATGAAAGCCGGGGCGATTATGCGAACGCGCTGGAATACTACACGCGCGGCCTGAAGATTACGCAGGACGTGGGCGACCGCCAGAACGAAGCTGCCTCTTTAAATGACATCGGAAATGTGTATCAAGAGCTGGGCGACTTTCAGAAAGCTTTGAGCTACTACGCGCAAAGCCTGCGCATCGCCGAAGAGGTCGGCATCAAATATTACGAGATTAAAGCCTTGATTAATCTCGGCGCGGCTTTGACCAGACTCAACGACGCGCGCGAAGCCGTCACGCATCTCAAGAAGGCGCTTGCTATCTCAGAAGAAATCAAATCGAACGATCTGGTTTACAAAGCTCATCAATCTCTCTCGGAAGCTTACGAGCTGTTGGGCGAATTGGGCAGCGCGCTCGTGCACCACAAAGCGTTTCATCGCTCGCGCGAGCAGGTCTTTAGCGAAGATTCCGCGAACAAGATCAAGAGCGTCGTGATTCAATCCGAAGTGGAAAAGTCGCAGCGCGAGGCGGAAATCTATCGTCTCAAAAACGTCGAGCTGGCGGATGCGTATCAGAACTTGCGTGTGGCTAACGAGCAGAAGTCCGAGCTGGTCACACAGCTCAGGCAGCAGGCCGAAGAGCTTGACCGGCAGAGCAAAGAGGACAGCCTGACAATGCTCTACAATCGCCGTTATCTGGACTTTCAGCTCGCGCAGGAATTCAGCCGCGCCCGCCGCTTCAAACACGACTTAACCGTCGTCATGGCAGACATAGATAATTTCAAACAGATTAACGATTGTTTCTCGCACCAGACCGGCGATGAGGTGATTAAAACACTTGGAAGCATCCTGCGCGAGAGCTGCCGGATGATAGATGTCGTCGCGCGCTACGGCGGCGAAGAGTTCGTGCTGCTCTTGATTGAAACGCCCGCCGAGAGAGCCGCAGGGTTCTGCGAAAAGATTCGCGCAAGCGTAGAGCAGCACAAATGGAGCGCGATTCATCCAGACCTGCGCGTCACGCTCAGCATGGGCTTGTCGGATGACCTGACGGTTGCCAATCCTGAAGCGTTGCTCTCGGCTGCGGACGCCAAACTCTACGAAGCCAAGCGCGGCGGCAGAAATCAGGTAGTATGGCTTTAAAGCTCCTGCTTTGGGCGCGCCCGCCGATTGACTTACGCTCAAATGATAGTAAAATCCGCCTTGTTCTTAAATCATTGTACAGTCTCTTCCGTATACTTTTTCAGTGTCCCGACTATTTATTTTCCCTGTGCTTCGGGTCTTCGGCGGAGTGCATCACTGACAGCCTGCGGATCGAAAGTACTGCATCAAGCGGATGCGGGGGCGAAAATGTTTCCCCTCATTCACATAAAACCATTTCACCAAAAAGAAAGCGAGATAGATTAATGAAGACTAAAGCTCTGTTGGGCTGTCTGACAATTGCGTTGCTCGTGACCGGAGCATGCTCCACTGCGACGAATACCAACACCAACACCAACACCGCCAACAAGAATACAACAGCGGCCACCCCGGCCCCGACTTCGACACCGGCTCCTGCCGCTCCGTCCAACGCAGCGGCTGACACGGCCTCAGCCGAAGGCAAGCAGGATTTCACGCTGCGCAACGAAACGGGCGTCATTATTGATCAGCTCTTCGTCTCTCCGAGCGACAAAGACGAATGGGGAGAAGATATTCTAGGGAAAGATACGCTGCCCAACGGCGAGAGCGTCGAAATCGTCTTCAGCCCGAAAGAGAAAGCCGCCAAGTGGGACCTGAAGGTCATGGATAGCAAGGGCAACAGCATTGAATGGAATGATCTCAACCTGATGGAGATTTCTGAGGTCACGCTGAACTTTGAAAACGGCAAAGGAACGGCTATCGTCAAATAACTCACGCGTTGCCAATTCGGAGACTACTCTCCCAATTAAGAGAGCGGCGAAAATTGATATCTCGCCGCTCTCTTACTTTTTGTGTGGTTGACAAAAGCGGAGCGTGCT
>JACMLC010000572.1 GCA_014379795.1 Pyrinomonadaceae bacterium | reverse complement strand
GACACTCTTTAGATATTGGGTCTTAGGTCTTTGGCCTTTGCACGCTATTCAAACTTGAGTTTCAAAACTCAACCCGAGCGAAACGAACAAAGACCAAAGGCCAAAGACCCAAGACCAGTTTTATCTTGGCAACTCGCGCGGGCGCGGCGGTGGCGGCGGCGGATTGTTACCTTGCTCGCTGCGTTTCTCGCCCGTCTCGCCGAGCATCTCTTTGATTGCGCCGACGCTTGAGAGCATGCTGGCAGTCTCGACCGGCATGAAGATGACTTTCGAGTTGTTGGTGCGCGTCATGTCGCGCAGGGATTCGATGTAGCTCTTGGTGATTAGATATTGCGCGGGGGTGCCGTGCCCGAGCATGGCCTGCGAGATGCGCGTGATGGCTTCGGATTCGGCAGCGGCGACACGCAGGCGCGCTTGCGCTGCGCCGTCGGCTTGCAGGATGGCGGATTCTTTTTCGCCTTCCGAGCGTGTGATGGCCGCCTGCTTTTCGCCTTCGGCACGCGTGATAGAAGCCTGCTTTTCGCCTTCCGCTTGAAGCACGAGCGCGCGGCGCGTGCGTTCCGCAGTCATCTGCTTTTCCATCGTCAGGCGCACGTCTTCGGGCGGGGTGATGTTCTTCACGTCAACGCGCGTGATCTTGACTCCCCACTTGTCTGTCGCTTCATCTAGGATGAGGCGCAGCTTAGCGTTGATATGGTCGCGCGAAGAGAGCGTGTGATCCAGATCCATTTCGCCCATCACGGCACGCATGCCCGTAATCGTCAACTGCACGATGCCGCCCACGAGGTCGTTCATTTCATAGACGGCTTTAATCGAATCAGTGATCTGCCAGTAGACGACCGAATCAACATGAATCGTCACGTTATCGCGCGTAATCACGGGCTGTGGCGGAAGGTCAAGATATTGCTCGCGCAGGTCAATCGAAGTGAGGCCGGGACGCACGTTCGTCCAGTAAACGCCGCGCGGGCGGTCGAGGAAGGGCACGATGATGTTCAGCCCGCTCGTCGCTTTGCGGCTAAAACGACCGAGCCGCTCAATCAACATCTCGGTCGCTTGCGGCACGATCTTAATCGTCTTTGCGCCAATCACCAGCGCCGTGATGCCGATAAAGAGCATGAAAAAAACAAACAGAATTGATAAGCCTTCCATAATTACGCCTCCGAGTAAGAGTCTGGAGTCTGAAGTCAAGAGTCTGGAGTCAAAAGCCAGAGCCATCAAACATATGACTCTAAACTCTCGACTCCTGACTCCTGACTCTTAAACTTTTTACGCGTCAACTATAACGGTTCTGCGCATCCGTTGGAAGAGCCAGCGGCGGCGCTTGCCAACCGCCGAGCGCGCTTTCAACTATCTTCGCGGCAGCCAGCACAGAATTTTCCGCGAAAGGTTTGCCGATAATCTGCACGCCGACGGGCAAGCCTTCGCGCGTGCGCCCAGCCGGAACGCACACGGCGGGCAAGCCGAAAACATTATAAGTCTGCGCGTAGCTGAAAGCGCGAAAGATGCTGACAGCATCGCCCTCAACCAACACTTTTCGCGCGCCGTGCTCGTATGCTGGCATCGCGCCGACGGGAGCAATGATTAACGGCGTCTCTCGCATCCATTCGATAAGCCTTGCGCGCATGTAATCACGTTCCGTCCAAGCACGCGCGTAATCATCAAAAGCAGGCGGGGGCGAATCTGAGTTTGAAGCGAGCAGGTAACGCACCAACTCTCCTGCTTCGGCCTCGCGCCCACGATACTCCTCGCGCATCTGCAAGAGCGCGGCACGCGCAAACAGCTTTGTCCATAAATCCTGCCCGCGCTCGACACCCGGCGGCCTCGCTTCATACACGTTCAGGCCGGCATCCGCGAGCGCGCGTGCAGCGGCTTCGACCGCACCGCGCGTTTCAGCGGTCACCGGAGCGATTCCATCAGACGCATACCACGCCGCGCGCCAGCCACGCACATCCGTCTCGCCTAAAGTATCAGACAACGAAGCGGAGACAGCTTCACTGTCATCAACAATCGCGCGAAAGAGCAAAGCGACATCTTCAACATGCCGCGCCATCGGCCCCGTCACCGCGCCGAGCGAAGCCGCGCCGGATGAACTTGGAATATGACCATCGCACGACACGCGCCCAATCGTCGGCTTTAATCCGACGATGCCGCAAAAGTGCGCGGGCACGCGAATCGAACCCATCAGGTCGCTCCCCAAGCCTCCCGGCGAGAGACAAGCAGCGATGGCAGCCGCTTCGCCGCCGCTAGACCCTCCCGTCGTGCGCGTCAAATCATAAGGATTGTTCGCCCGACCAAAGACAGGATTTTCGGTATCATAAGCCGCAGCCATCTCCGCCACGTTCGTCTTGCCTAACACAATCGCGCCCGCCCCGCGCAGTCGCCCAACCGCCACAGCATCATTCTCAGGAACAAACTCCGCACGCATTTTTGAACCCGCAGTCGTGCGCAAACCTTTTGTCTGAATCGTATCCTTGACCGTCACCGGCACGCCATGAAGCAGGCCAACCGCCTCGCCTCGCATGATTGCTTCTTCCGCACGCCGCGCAGCATCCAAAGCATCCGGCGCGAGCGTGACGACGGCATTAAGCTGCGGATTCAACCGTTCAATCCGCCGCAGATGCGCCTCGACAACTTCAACCGGCGAAACCTTTCGCGCACGAATTAACCCGGCAAGCTCTGTGAGAGATTGTGTGGTCAACTCATTCATAAGTCCCAAGCCTCAAGTCCCAAGCCCCAAGTCTCAAATCCCAAG
>JACMLC010000571.1 GCA_014379795.1 Pyrinomonadaceae bacterium | reverse complement strand
GGGCGGGACAAACGTCTACGCGACTGATAAGGATTTCGAGCCGCTCTTTCGCGCGCTCGCCGAAGAGGTCGTTTCCTCTTACATAATTGCTTTCTATCCGCCCGAAGAACACCGGCGCGACGGGCGCTTTCATACGCTCCGCATCCAAGCGCCGCGCGGCCTGACCGTGCGCCAGAGCCGCCCGGGGTATAAGAGCAGTGACAAGTGACGAGTGACAAGTGACAAGATAAAAACGCTTCTTGCTTGTCACTTGTCACTTATCACTTGTCACTGCTCTTAAAATTCTTCCTCGTCGTCATCGTCATCGTCCAGACTTTCCTCTTCGACGATGTCTAATTCGACAGGGTCGAGGCCGACGACCTCCAGATCGGTTCCGCATTCTTCGCACGAGATCGTATCGCCTTTGTCCGCGTCCGTGTCCACGTGGACATCCGCATCGCATTCGGGGCATGTTCCAGTCGGCACTGTTCTCTCTCCCTCCACCTTTAGATGAGCGGCGAGGCGCGCCCACACAAAAACGCTGTGGAGAGCCTCTACCTTTTTGTTTACAGATGAACCGCCGACAATCTAACCGCGTGCGCTGGATTTTGCAATACTGTTTTTGAAAGAAAGTGAAGTCGGAAGAGAAAAATTAACGCCGAGTTCAAATAACCCCAAAGTTGCTGAGAGAAAAGAAGTAGGCAGTTAGCAGTTGGCACTTGGCAGTAATGCTATTGCCACTAGCTTTAGCTAGTGGAAGCGAAGCTTAAAATCAATCTTTCCTGTTTAGCTTTAGCTAAAGCAATGCGGGAAAAATCTTCTTCTGATAATTCGGCTAAAGCCGTTTCTTTCTTAGCCATTTTGTCCACTAGCTAGTGGCAATTTCATCTAAACCAAATATCAATCTAACTTAGCCGAGTGAAGGGCTGTTGCGTATGCTCTCGACCAGACGCCTTGCTTCGGGCAGGGCTTCGAGGGCGCGCAGGACTTGCGGGTCGCTGTCGAGCAGCACGCGATTGCCCGCATCACCCGCATAAGCCGCTGTGATAATCTCGTCGCGCAGGCGCAGCTTGACGAAATCCAGCTCCGGCTCGATCTGCGCCGGATTCAAGCCCTGTTGGGGATCGCGTTGAAGGAAAGCGCGGAAAGCCTCTATGACTCGATCCGTAATCGGATAATCGTTCGGGCGCGGGTTATAGCCGAATCTGGTTTCCTCAATCTTGTAATCTTCAAGACCGGAAACCTGCCCGGAGGCCAGCTCACGCGTAAAATAAAACGCCGCTTCGGCGATGCGCCCGCGCAGGGTGGTGGCCGCGAGCGGCTTGACGATGATGTCCGGCGTGATGCCGCCGCCGCCGTAAAAGACGCGCCCGGCAGCAGTGGTCACGGCAGGGCCTGTGGGAGCCGGAACAGGCGTCGGGGTCGGCGTCGCCGTCTGCGACTTTTGCTGTTGCTCATTCGACTTCTCAGCCGTCTCTTCATCCTGATCGTGCCGCGCATAGTAATCATAGAGCGAGCCGTTGGAGTAATCGCGTTGGAGCGAGCGGCCATAAGGCGTGTAATACTTGGCGGTCGTCAACGTCAGGCCGGAGCCGAAAGGCAAATGGAAAACCTTCTGCACCAGCCCTTTGCCAAAGCTGGTCTGGCCGACGACCAGGCCGCGCCCGTGGTCCTGTATCGCGCCCGCGACGATCTCAGACGCCGAAGCGGAGTTGTGATTGATCAGCACGACCAGCGGAAATTTCTCAGTCTCGTTACCAATCGAGCGATAGACGTTCTCTGTCTCGTAATCTGTGCGCCCGCGTACGGACGTGATGACCTGACCGGGCGGGATAAAACGGCTAGACACTTTGATCGCTTGTTCCAACAGGCCGCCGGGATTGCCGCGCAGATCAAGCACGAGCTGGCGCATCCCCTGCGCCTTCAGCTTGTCTATGGCTTCGCTCAATTCCTCGTCTGTCTTGTGCTGAAAGCCGCCGGTTAAGCCCACATAGCCGACGCCCGGGCGAACCATAAAAGCATTGCGAATGGATGGCTGGGACACGCCTGCGCGCTTGATGGTAAATTCCAGCGGGGTTGTGGAGCCGACGCGCTCGATCTTGATCCGCACGGGCACGCCTTCTTCACCGCGCACGTTCTTTGAGACCTCGGCGCTCGTCCAATCCTTAGCGTCTTTGCCGTCTACCTCAAGAATGCGGTCGCCATAGCGCAACCCGCCGCGCGCGGCAGGAGTGTTCTCGACCAGCGATTGAATGTAAACGCCGTCGCGGTGTTGCAGGATCGAGACGCCGATGCCGAAAAAGCGCGAGTCCTGATCTTCCTTGAGCTTTTGAAATTCCGAGCGTGTGAAATAGTTTGAATGCGGATCAAGCGTCCAGAGCATTCCCTGTATCGCGGCCTGCGTCGTCTTCTCGTAATCAACTTCGCCTGCGTAGTTCGAGTCAATAATCGTCAACGCGGCCTGATAATCGCTTTCGATATGCTCGGCGGTGGTTTTGACGCCCGCGTTGGCAGACGAAGGCTTGCCGATGCTCCTGCGCGAGAGTCCGCCAACAATCGCCGCCACAATAATAACCGCCACCGCGACGATCCCGAACTTGTTTCTCATCAAACGCTCCATCTCGCTACTGCCCCGTAAAAATGCTTGTTGCCAATCCTGCCACGGGTAAATATAACATAGCTCATGGCGCGCATACGAAAGCCGAGCATGCGCCGGATGCTTATGATATATTCTGTTAGCGGTTGGCGGCTGACAACAATTGTTGAGATTGCCTCTAACTCTTCCCCTTTAAACTCTTGAGAAAAAGGTAAGCGGAAAATGCCTCCGTCTCTCTCGATTATTATTCCCGCCTATAATGAAGGGGCGCGTCTCGGTCTGTCGCTTCACACAATCTTCGACTATCTGAAAGCGCAAGCCTTCGACACGGAAGTGATTATTGTTGACGACGGCTCAAGCGACGAGACGGCTGAGATCGCAACACAACACCTAATCAATGCAGGCCATATCAGCTCGCGTGTCATCAAAGTTAATCCGAATCGCGGCAAGGGGCATGCTGTGTACACAGGGCTGCTGGCAGCAGCCGCGCCCGTCGCGCTCTTTACGGATGCAGACCTTTCGACGCCGATTACGGAAACGCCCAAGCTGGTCGAACCTATTGAGCGCGGCGAGGCCGATGTCACCTTCGGCTCGCGCGCCCTCGACCGCAGCCTGATCGGCGTGCATCAACCATGGCGGCGCGAGCAGGGAGGCCGCGTCTTTAATCTCCTCGTGCGCTTCGCCACTGGATTGCCGTTCTGGGACACGCAATGCGGTTTTAAAGCTTTTCGCCTGAGCGTGTGCATGCCGATTATCGAAGCCGCGACCATCGAACGCTTTGGCTTTGACGTGGAATTGCTCTACGTCGCGTACACGGCTGGCCTGCGCTTACAGGAAATCCCCGTCCGCTGGGATCACAACGAGGGCAGCAAAGTGGAAGTGATGCGCGACAGCCTGCGCATGTTCAACGAAGTTCGCACCATCAGAAATCAGTTGCGGCGCGGCGTCTATGATAATGCTATCAGAGCAGCGCGCGCACAGGCGGCCAAAGAACAATCCGCGAGCGAGCC
>JACMLC010000056.1 GCA_014379795.1 Pyrinomonadaceae bacterium | reverse complement strand
CTGGAAGCAGAGGGGCGCGGCTTCTGGCAGGTTGATGTAGAAATGCTCCACCGCCTGCGCGAGATTTTCGCGGGGCTGGAAGACCAGCTTGAGGGTATTGTCTGATCGCTAGATTTGGAAAGAGCATCAAGCGAAATAAGATAATTTCAAGGCAAGGCTTCGTGTTAATATGCAAAACGCTCTTCCACTCACGACTTGAAAGGTAACTCACTATGAAAACCCCCTTACCTGCGATTTCTATACTATCAATTTACAGAAAACCTCCGAAGACGGGCGCACGCCTGATGCTTCCGGCAAGGATGGCGCAATGTACGCCGGATACGCTCAAGGCTCTGCTGGCGATTGGCGCGGAGCTGAGTGCGGCGGGTGGTAATCTCTATTTGTCTGACCTCTTTCGCTCCTACGACATGCAGTTGCAATCACATCTGGACTTTAAGAACGGGAAGAAAACAGCCTTTAGTCCACCGCCGGGCGGCAGCCTTCATGAAGCCGGACGCGCTTGCGATCTTGATCTGGATGCTTTGAAGATCAAGCTCAAAGATTTTTGGGTCATTGCGCGCAAGCACGGCATGGAACCGATCATCAGCAAACCAGTTGCGGGCGTCAGCGAATCATGGCACTTTGACTGTCGTGGAAGCCACGATCTGGTCTACAAATATTATGCGGCAGGAAAAGGAACGAACTTCAAGAAGCCATATGCAGCGATGGCCGCCAGCGCAATTCTCGCTATCGGTGTCAATGTGGATCAGTTCAGTGGGCATCAGGAGGCTGCGGCTATTCAGTCGGCGCTCATTCGGTTGGGATTTGAGCTGGGCAGCATGGACGGCGGCATCGGCAAAAAAACGCTCGGCGCACTGGAGAAAGCGGGCGTCCCCTTCACGGATGCAAAGATGACCTTGGGTATGCTGGAGGTCAAGCTGGCAGAGAAATTCCCTGAAGAATTTGCGGTTGCGGGCGACATGTTTGATGTCGAGTCACCAAAGCACGTGATAGATTAAACGGACGCCCTCTTACGCTATGCTTTTGCGAAAACACATGTGAAGGCCACAGTCTTTTATATCGGCTCAAGTCTTCTGGCTCCGCTCAAACAGGCTGAGCGGGAGATTAATCGTGAGTATGAGCTTGACCTGCGCATCGCTGCTTACAATTTCGGCGCGTCTCTGACCGAAACAGAGTGGCGAGAGGTAGAGGGCGATTTGAGCGTTGCGGATGTCGTGTTCGTCATACATGTGATGGACGGCGAGAATGCCGCGCGGCTGTTGCCTGCGCTTGAGCGGTTCAAAGAGAAGCATCGCGCGGTGGTCGTGATTAACTGCATGCCTGAATTGATGCGGCGCACGCGGATGGGGCGGCTGGATTTCGGGCAACTGTTTAAAAAGAAGAAGGGGGAAGAGGGGAAGAGGGAAAAGGGGGAAAAGGAGGAAGGTCTGAACGGGCAGGAGGCTGTGGAAAGCTCTGAATCGGGGAGCGGGCGTGCGCGAAGCCTGGCGCGCAGCGTGGCAACGTGGATGGGCGAGCAGGCGCGAGCGCACAGAAAGAAAAAGTCTCGCAGCCATACGACGTATCTCAAGCTCGTTGACCGGATGCCCGCGCTCTTAAAAATAATTCCCAATGCGGGGCGTTTGCGAGACGTTAAAAATTATCTCTACCTGTTCTGCTATTTTCTACAGCCGACGCCCGCGAATATCCGCTCGATGATTTTGTCCGCGCTCAAGGAATACGTGCCGGACGAGCGTTTGTCGCATCTGAAAATTCCAAAGCCGGAGGCGATGCCAGCAGTCGCTCTGTATCATCCGGACGCGCCCGCGCTGTTTGAG
>JACMLC010000570.1 GCA_014379795.1 Pyrinomonadaceae bacterium | reverse complement strand
GCCGCGACGCGCATCAAATCGCCCGTCGCTTCTTCGTCAACGGCTTGCGCGGCAGCGGACAGCGCGGCATCGAATCCGGCTGATGCGCTGATGTTAAAGCGATACCGAATCTCGCCTCCGTCATCGCTTTCACGAAGCGCGCCCGCCGGAGCGGCTGCGGCCAGACTCAACAGCATCTCGCGCACACGATTGATGCCTGCCTCCGGCGACTTTTCATCATAGAGCAGCATTGCCGCTCCCAACTCGCGCGCCGTCGCGCCACGCCCGTCCAGCGAAAGTATCAGGAGACCTTTCAGCACCAGCTTGGCCTGCAATCGCTGCATAATCGGAATCTGCGTAATCGCGCTGGTCGCCAGACTGTCATAAACAGCCATGGCCTCTTTCAAATCCTCCGCCTTGCGCAACTCGTACTCCGCGCGGTCAAAGACCTCATCCAGCCCGACGAGTGAGAGCGCGGGGCGATTGGTAGCTCGCGCGACGGCAGTCGCGGCAAAAGGCAGGAAAGCGAAAGTCTGCGCGTAGAGCCGCACCGCCGGAGCTACGTCCGCGACGAGCGGATGCACCGGATAGATGGCGGCAAAGCGCGGCTCGCTCCAGTTAAAGCCGGGCACGGAGTTGCGCAAAAAAGTGTAGATGTCATGGAGCGCGGCGCGTCCATGCGCGTCTTTGTGAAACAGGTGTAGGTCTGCGACGCGATAGAGATGTTCGGGGTCTAGGTAATCTATCTGGAACGATCTGGCGAGCGCGACGTTTGCGCCGTCCGCCCCGGAGATGTCGTCATCCAGAGCGAGCGCGACAAAAGCGTTGACATGCTCTGTGGCTGAAGCCAGCTCGCTCAAGACAGGCCCATCGTCACGCTGCACGCGCATCTGGCGACCGAAAGCAGTGTCAATCAACAGCGCTAAGGGCGCATCCGATGCGCGCGAAGCGGCAATCGCCAGCATCGCCGAAGGCTCATGCGCCCATTCCGCCTCATCGCCGCCAAAAGCTTCGACAAAAGCCGCGCGCAGCTCTTCGACCAGCGTCGGGCGTGAGCCGCGCTCGACCCGTGCGACGATATAACGACGGTTCAGAAGCCTGCGCGCACTCGTCGCCACATGCGCGTCCGTGATGGTCGAGCGCAAATCAGGCAGCGAGACCAGCGCGCCAAAAGTCGCTAAGGCATGGCTCTTGCCGACGCCGCGCAATCCGGCCAGCGCACGCGCGCCCCCGCGCTGTCGCGGCAAGTCCGCGAGCGCATCCAGCCAGCGCGCGATTAAATCCGAAGTGGCGTCTGTAAAGCGGTAAGCGGCCAGCGCACGCGCCGGGTCGGCTCCATAATTCTGGACTTCCTCAAAAGCCTGCGGCTCGATAAAGTCCTTAATCTTATCCTGAGCGCGTTTCATCGTCGGGGTTTCGGAAACAGTGGGGCAGGCGGAAAAGGTCTCCCACAAAAACCCCCTCCTTCTTCGGACTGTAGCACGCACCTGCGGAGGCGCGCAATATTTATCATTTGCGCGCCACCTGCTATAATAATCCTCGCTAACAGAACCCTTTCGGGACAGCCCGGTTAAGTATTGTAAAATGGCTTGAGGCAGCGC
Source organism: Pyrinomonadaceae bacterium (assembly GCA_014379795.1). Taxonomy (GTDB): domain Bacteria; phylum Acidobacteriota; class Blastocatellia; order Pyrinomonadales; family Pyrinomonadaceae; genus JACMLC01. Next base: position 3,178 of record JACMLC010000570.1, on the reverse strand, counting down.
GGGGCGGCGCAACCTGTTTTGAGAGCGTTGCATCCAAGTCAGGCTAAGCGATTCAAGAGGTCTGGAAGTTGATTTCCTTGAGCCACAGGCGCGTTTCCTTCTGATTGAACAAAAAATAATGCCCGCGTCCCTTGTCATTAAAGATGCGGTCTTCAAGCGAGAGAAGCGACTCAACACAAGTGGGCTTTTCTCAATCGGCTATAAACGTTCGTAAGTTTTTGGAGGCTTTCCACATGAGCAGTCGCTTCTCCCGCAAGGCTACGGCACTCGCGCTCGCCCTCTCGCTGTGGCTGAGCGCCATCGCCGCCGTCGCTGCGCCCCAGCAACAAACATCGCAACCGCAAGATCAAGCCAAGTCCGAGCAGAAAAAAGAGGCTCAGGACAAAAAGCAGGATCAAAAGGCCACCGCGCCCGTGCAGACCTCTGCCAATCGCAAGCCGCTCAAGACGGACGAAGACCCGGCGATGATCGGCAAGCGCAAGCTCAACAGCGGGCCGATTGCCAGCATGACCGGCTCGACCGAGAAAGAAGTTAAGATCGGTCGCCAGTTGGCAGCAGAGATTGACAAGCAGGTCAAGTTTGTTGATGACCCTTTGATTACAGAATACATCAATCGCGTCGGCCAGAACGTAGTCCTCCATTCGGATGCCAAAATACCTTTTACCATCAAGGTTATTGATTCGGACGAGGTGAACGCCTTTGCGCTCCCCGGCGGCTTCTTTTATGTCAATCGCGGACTGATTCTCGCGGCGGACAACGAAGCCGAGCTGGCGGGCGTGATGGCGCACGAAATCGCGCACGTCACCGCGCGCCACGCGATGGAAAATCAGACCAAAGGCATGCTGGCTGAGATCGGCATGCTGGCAGGCTCTATTTTCTTAGGCGGCTGGCCGGGCGTGATTTTTCAGAACACTGCGGGTCTCGGGCTGCTGGCGATATTCATGAAGTTCAGTCGCGGCGCGGAAGAGGAAGCGGACAAGCTCGGCGTGCAGTATCTTTACGCAGCCGGTTACGATCCCAATGCGATGGCGACCATGTTTGAAAAGCTCTCGTCCAAGAGCAAGAAGAAGCCCGGCTTTATTTCCAGAGCATTTGCCACACACCCGCAGGCTCCGGATCGCCGCGCGGCCTCGCTCGACCTCGTCGCGCGCTTCCCTGAACGCGAGGAATACGTCATCAGCACTTCGGAATTCCAGCGCGTCAAAAATCGTCTGCTGAAAATATCCAACACGCGCATCTCGACGGCGGGAGACATTTCCGGCGGCGAGGAAGGCGATCCCGGTCGCCCGACGCTCAAACGTCGCCAGCCTCCGACAGATGACCCGACAGGCGCGCCGTCCGAGTCGAAACCGGCAGACCCGCCGAAGCTCAAACGCAACGACGGAAGCACGCCGGGAAGCACGACGCCGGCTCCGGCTCCGCCGCAACAAGGCTCATCAACTCCGTAACCGAGCCGTCAACCGATTTACTCAACAGGAGGTTCTCCGCATCAGGCACGAAGGAGAGCCTCCTTTTTATGTTTAATATCAGAAAGCGCGCTCGATGGAGGCCGCCTCAACTTGACAATTTTCTGAGCATTTTTGTATTCTATCCGTTCGCGTTTTGGACGCTTTAATCAGAGAGAGTCATCTATGTCAACATACTTTCCCAGCGGGCTTGGTCTCGCTGACAATCGCAAATGGTTCGTCGTTGATGCGGCGGGGCAAACCGTCGGGCGGCTCGCAACGGAAGTGGCGCGCATTCTGACCGGCAAGAATAATCCGCAGTGGACGCCTTTTATGGATATGGGCGACCATGTGATCGTGATTAACGCACGCAAGGCCGTCTTCAAAGGCTCAAAGGCCGAGCAAAAGGTTTATCGCCATCACACGCTCTATCCGGGCGGACTGCGCGAGATTTCCGTGCAGGATCAGTTCGCTAAACATCCTGAGCGCGTCATCGAGCTGGCGGTCAGGGGCATGTTGCCCAAGAACAAGCTCGGCAAGGCGATGGGTAAAAAGCTTAAAGTCTATGCCGATGCAGACCACCCGCATACGGCGCAGAAGCCTCAAACGCTCGACATCATCACCGCTCATTCAGAAAAAGCATAAACAATCAAACGATAGATTTTGAAGGATAGATAAAGCTGTGGCTGAAATTCAATATTACGGAACGGGGCGGCGCAAGACTTCGACGGCGCGCGTGTACCTGCGACCCGGCAGCGGCGACGTGAAGGTCAACAAGAAAGAGTTCGAGCAGTATTTCCCGAACGAAACCTTGCGCATGATTATTCGCCAGCCCTTGCAGTTGACCGAGACAACCAACAAGTTTGACATCTTCGTCAACGTCGCCGGCGGCGGCCCTGCCGGTCAGGCCGGTGCGATTCGTCACGGCATCACGCGCGCGCTGATGGAATTCAACGCCGACTTGCGCCGCGCGCTCAAGCAGGCGGGACTCGTCACACGCGACCCGCGCATCAAAGAGCGCAAGAAATACGGACAGAAGGGCGCACGCAAGCGCTTCCAGTTCTCGAAGAGATAACGGATTTTCAATTTGCGATTGCCGATTTGCGATTGGATAAGGACACAAGAATTTTTAATTTTAATTCTTTAGTCATCTTCCAATCGAAAATTGCAAATCTAAAATCGCAAATTATCCCATTGTCGCCGCCCGGCTTGGTTGCTTCTGAATGAAGAAGCATGTGGGCGGCGGCGAGTACATAAACCAACACCATGTAAAGGAGATTCCATTTGGCTTCGGTTACGATGAAAGAATTGCTGGAGGCTGGCGTACATTTCGGCCACCAGGTTAGGCGCTGGAATCCGAAAATGAAGGAATACATTTTCGGCGAGCGCAACGGCATCTACATTATTGACTTGCAGAAAACGCAGCGCATGTTCCGCGACGCTATTCAGTTCATGACGAATCTGATTGGCGAAGATCGCGGCAAGACAGTGCTCTTTGTCGGCACCAAGCGGCAGGCGCAGGACGCGGTCGCGGAGGCCGCCAAGCGGAGCGCTCAATACTACGTCAATTCCCGTTGGCTTGGCGGCACGATGACCAACTGGAAAACGGTTTCAAACTCCATCAAGCGGTTGAAGGCGCTCGACGAGATGCTCAGCGCCGGCCAGGTGCAGGGCTATACAAAGAAGGAACGCCTGACGTTGACGCGCGAGCGCGACAAGCTGGAGCGTGCGCT
>JACMLC010000569.1 GCA_014379795.1 Pyrinomonadaceae bacterium | reverse complement strand
TTTGGCACGAATGGTTCGGCCAACACGCCGGTCGGCGCGGCGGGCGTCAGCGACACGGCCAACGCCATAGAGATACAGACTATCAACAGCGAAGAAAGAATCGTCGTCGTCGGCTCAACTGGCAACGACTTTGCGGTCGTTCGTTACAAGCCGGACGGCACGCTCGATTCGACCTTTGATACAGACGGTATCGTCATCACTTCGATCCGCAGCAGCGTTGACACGGCAAACGGCGTGGCGATTCAGCGCAGCAATAACAAGATCGTCGTGGCCGGAATGAGCCGGAGCGACCTTGGCGGCGGTTCGTTTAATGACGACTTTGCCTTAGCGCGTTACAACACAGACGGCACGCTCGACGTGACGTTCGACACGGACGGAAAAGTGACCACCAACATCAGCGCGGTAGACGCTGCACGCGACGTGGTGATTCAGGAGATTGACGGGCTATCCAAAATCGTCGCCGGCGGCATCAGCATGCGCCCGTGGCCTTATCACGATTTTACGCTGGTGCGTTATAACGATAACGGCGCGGTTGATACTACCTTTGGCACCAACGGCAGAGCCTTGACGGCCATCGGCGCTTATGAAGACCAGATTCACGCGCTTGCCCTTCAGCCGGATAACAAAATCGTGGCTGCCGGTTTTGCGCGCACTGGAATGACCAACATCAATCCGGATTTCGCGCTCGCACGCTACAACGCGGACGGCTCGCTCGATACTTCCTTTGGAAGCTGCGGCAAGATTATTACCGCAATTGCCGCCGCCAACGGCTCTGACTTTGCATACGGCGTTGCGGTGCAGCCGGACGGTAAAGTCATCGCCGCAGGGCACACGCAGCAGGGCGTCTCCAATGACGATGTAGCGGTCTTGCGCTACATGCCGCGCGGCAGCTCTGCTTCGCCGACGAGCATTGATTTTGACGGCGACGGCAGAAGTGATGTTGCCGTCTATCGCGCCGGCTCCGGCAACTGGTACATCAACAGCACCTGCGCCAGCCCCAAGAGCGTCTCGTTCGGTACGGCGGGCGACCGGATAGTCCCTGCCGATTACGACGGCGACGGCCAAACCGACTTTGCGGTTTTCCGCAGCGGCGTCTGGTACATTTCCCGCAGCTCGAACAACACGATCTTTGCACAGCAGTTCGGGCTTGCAGACGACATCCCTGTGACAGGCGATTACGACGGCGATAACAAAGCGGACATCGCTGTCTTTCGTCCCTCGAATGGTTACTGGTATGTTTCCAACAGTTCGAACGGCGCGCTGCAAGCGGTCGAGTTGGGCACGGAAGGCGACCTGCCCGTCCCTGCCGATTATAACGGCGACGGCACGACGGAATTCGCTGTCTTCCGCCCGTCAAACGCGACGTGGTACACCTCGCCAGACCCGGCGAACAATTACGGCGCGCAGCAGTTCGGTCAAGAGGGAGACGTGCCCGTGCAAGGAGACTATGACGGCGACGGCAAAGCCGACCTAGCGGTGTTTCGCCCCTCGACAGGCACATGGTACTTGCAGCAATCAACCGCCGGCCTGCGCGCCGCTCAGTTCGGTCTTTCAACAGACCAGCCGGTCGCGGGCGATTACGACGGTGACGGTAAAAACGACCTCGCGGTCTTCCGCAGCGGCGCGTGGTACATCTCGAACAGCGCGGGAGGCACACGCACAGTTCAATGGGGCGCAAGCGACGATCTGCCCGTCGCGGCTCGCTAAAGCTTTCCGCTGTTAGGCGAGTTAAAACAGAAAACGTCACGCTCGACTTAAAGGGCGTGACGTTTTCTTGTTGCGGAGTAACGTGAAGCGCGAAATCATCTATAAAAACGTGAGTTCGAGATAAGCAACTTAATAAGCCTGCGAAGCAGGCGAGAGCATGTAGCCCCGCGCGTCAGCGCGGGGTCATGCGGCAATTAGATGTTAGAGCCTGCGTGAGCAGGCGACAGGTGACTACCGCATGATGACTCCAATCGCCTCTGCCGCCTGCTCGCGCAGGCTCAGCTATCTCTGGCGGCGGTTTCCCCATGCTGTCGCATGGGGCTACATGCTGTCGCCAGCTCGCGCCGGCTTCTCTGCTCGTTCCGCTTACGCCACGCCTCGCGTTATAAAAGCATAGGAAGAAGAGATAGCGTTTGTGATATGCGCCAGCTTTTGTGTGTCTTCGTGGATGACTCGTTTCGTCGCGCGGCGGAGTCAGCCGATCTGGATTGTGAGCATGGAGACTGAGCCGCCGTCTACTCCTTCAACCGGAAAGCTGATCTGCTCGCCTTCTCTGCGCGCGGCAATCACATACAGCAGTGGCAAGTAATGCTCCGGCGTCGGGACGGACAACATCGCATCGCGGCCTAAAGCTTCGTAAGCGATGAGCGGAGCATGGTTGCCGTCAAGCAAAAGAGTGCGCGCCTGTTCTTCAAAACGGACAGCCCAATCGAAAGGCTCAACACGATGGCTGCCCCATGCGTAAGTGTGCAGGTTGTGAACGAGGTTGCCGCTGCCGAGGATTAAAACGCCTTCGTCACGCAGGGGCGCGAGCCGCTTTCCCATTTCGTAGTGAAAATCCGGGGGCTGCGTCTCGTCTATACTGAGCTGCACGACCGGAATATCCGCTTGCGGAAAGACATGGCACAGCACAGACCATGTTCCATGATCGAGTCCCCAACTCTCGTCAAGCTCCACTGCGACCGGAGCCAGCAGAGCTTGCACACGCTTTGCCAGTTCGGGACTACCGGGCGCAGGATATTCGACACGGTGTAGCTCCGGCGGAAAGCCGCCGAAATCATGTATGGTTCGCGGCGCGCTCTCAGCCGTCACAAGCGTCGCAGGTAAATACCAGTGCGCAGAGATGGCAAGGATAGCTTTCGGGCGCGGCATCTGAGTTCCGATATTTCTCCACGCCTCCGTGTAAGCATTCTTCAACAATGCGTTCATCGGATTACCGTGTCCGAAAAAAATGGCGGGCATCAGGTTAGTCATATCAGGTTTTGCTCTTTATCATTCTTCAAGGCTCAAAATATTCCGTGCCGTCGCGCCCAACGTAGCCTATTTCGAAATCTACAAGCCGGACCAGAGCCAAGCCGTTAGAAAACGCTTCAACATAATCGTATTTGAGCGGGACAACCAACTGGCCGCTCCGATTCACAAAGCCCCACATGTTGAACCTGACGACCGCCGCCAGACCTTCGGAGAATCTTTCAATGTAATCATATTTGAATGGGACGACTATCTTTCCGCTGGTATCAATGCAGCCCCACCTGACGCTGAGCCGTGCGCGGGCTAAGCCTTCGGAGAAGGGAGCGTTCTCGTCATAGTCCGACTCGAAAACTTCTTTCCCGCTTTTGTCGATGTACATCAGTTTGCCGCCCCCAAACACGGAAGCCAGCCCTTGCGCGAACGGGTCTACGCCGTCAAGCGTGAGGGGAATAGCAACTTTTCCATCTTTGCCGACATAGCCCCACTTGTTATTCAATAAGACCGCAGCCATGCCGTCTGAAAACGGCTGGGCGAAATCGTATTCGGGCGGGACGACTTCGACGCCGTTGCGGTCAATAAAGCCGAACTTATCGCCGGACTTCACAAGTGCCAGCCCTTCGACAAAAGTTTCGGCTTCATCATATTTAACTGGAATGACAAGCTTGCCGGTCTTATCAATAAAGCCGTGCTTGCCGTCTTCCGACTTGACGACCGCTAGCCCACCGGAAAACTTTCTGGCCTGAAGGTAGCGCGCACCGAGATTCAAAATTTCTTTGCCGGTTTTGTCTATATATCTCCAAGTGCCGGAATAGTTTGCCAGCGCGGCTAAGCCTTCGGAGAAAGAGCCAATACTGTCATCTGGAAGCTTTCCTATAATCTCTTTACCATTTTTATCAATGAAGATTCTCCAGTACCTGTTACCTTCCACCACTAAAACCGGAGTTAGACCTTCGGCAAAAGCTTCGGCATCAATGTGGATGGGCGGGATTACTTCTTTGCCGCTCGTGTCAATGAAGCCGTGTCTGCGATCCACGACGATTTCCGCCAGCCCTTCGGAAAAGGTTTCCGCCTCGTCGTATTTGAGCGGGATTACTTCCTTACCTGTCTTGTCTATAAAACCATGCTTGCCTTTGAGCTTCACGACCGCCAGCCCGTTTGAGAACGCGCGCACCTGATCATATTTGAACGGCACGACCAGCTTGCCGCTGAGGTCTATGAAGCCTTCGCCGCCGTCCGCCTTGACGCGCGCCAAATCTCCTTCAAACGGCTGCGCATCACCATACACGGGCGGGATGACGAGCTTTTTCCGCGCGTCGCTATAGCCCCACTTGTCGCCTTGACGATAAGGGATAAGCACTGCCACCGCCTGCCCGCCCTGTTGCTGTGCCAGCAGTTCAAGCTGAGGCGAGATGAGCATGACCGCGCTTAACGACACGATTAAAGCTATGCGACGAATACGAATGCGGCTGAGATTCAACATAAGCGCTCCTTGATGAGTTTTGACAAGCTGAACACAAGCGAAGAGCAGTCCGACACCGCTCAGGCTACTTTAAAATTGATGTTCAGTACAGCAGCATTTATCTGCAACTCGTTGACAATTGCGGGTGCGGCTTCCTATCATCACCCGCTCAAATGATTTATCCAGCCGAAACTGTTTTGAGAAAAGAAGGCGCGACGACTTTGAATTGTGGGCGCCCTCATCGCGTCTGCGATTCGCCGCGCCTGCGCGTGTGCGCGCTTGTGCTGATAGTTGTCGCGATAGCTTGGATGGGCGCGGGATGTCGGCGGCAGAGCGGGAGCAAGCAAGGAGTGCGCCCGCGCACTTTGCGCGATGTGCCAGCGCAGCGTCTGGCTTATCATTTCACGGCGGATACGGATGCTCCGCCAAGCGCTGCGTCATCTGAAGATGTGAACGCGAAGCTTCCGGCCATCCAGAGCGATTTCGACACGCGGCGTGTGGATGAAGCTCTCTTGCGGACAGTGCTGTCGCCAGACCGTCAACGTGCGCTGGCGATTTATGCGACGGGCGAAGACCAGCCGACTGAGTACCGTCTAGACTTGTACGAAGCCAGCGGAGTCTTTCTGCGCAACATCACGCCGAAAGGACTCGCGGTTGTCTTTGCTCCTGCGGTCGCGTGGTCGCCCGATGGCAATTACGCGGCCTTTATCGGTTACAAAAGCGCGACGCCGCAGCCTTCGCCAACGCCGCTCGAAGATGTTCTGCCGGAAAGCATTCCGGGCATCGCGTCAGCGTCACCCACTCCGTCTGTGCCGGTAACTTCCGACCTGACGCTTTTCAACACGGAGCAGGTTTACATCTGCAACCGCGACGGCTTTGACCTCAAGCCGCTGACGACGCGCGAAGGGCTTATCTACTTTTACCTTGCCTGGTCGCCGGATGCTTCAAAGCTGGTCGCGCTCGCGTGCCGCGAGAGCGAGTGGCGCGAGCGGCCTCTGCGTCCCGCTGGCCGCCCGCGCCTGCTCGG
>JACMLC010000568.1 GCA_014379795.1 Pyrinomonadaceae bacterium | reverse complement strand
GTACGTTTCATTCTTCGTGCTGCGTTGTTGTCGCGCGGAGTTTGTTTTAGCTTGACGCATTGATGAATGTAAATCCTGTGTGAGCGATTCTGCTGGAAGCTGCGCGTCGAGCGGCGCGGGCAAAGGATGGGTTTTATTGTTGCCCTGATCGTGTTTTCCGCTTTCGCCGGAATTTTCGCTCCCGGCATTTCTCACATCCGTGTTTGAGCCGTATGCTGATTCAGGCTGTCCTTTGTCTCGCTGCTCGCCTGAACTCTGGAACGAATTATCCAGCGCTTGCTCGATCCGCGCGCCGCCGCCGGTTGGCTCAAGCGGATCGCGGCGCAGGCGATGGCTTACGCAGAGCGAGGCCACGCGGCGCACATCTTCTTCGCGCACTTCGCGCCGCCCCTCAAAGGCCGCGAGCGCACGCGCCGCACGCGCAATTGTCAGCTCTCCCCGATGCCCGTCAATCCCTAGCCGCAGGCAAAGACTCGCGATGCCGCGCAAAAGCTCTCGCGAGAGCTTTACTTTTCCGGCGAGCTTTCCGGCGCGTGCGAGCTTGCGGCGCAGGCTCTGTTGCTCTGCTTCATAATCCGCGCAAAACTTTTCCGCATCACGCTCGAAAGCTTCGCGCAGCTCGACGATTTTTACGCGCTGGTCTAAATCGTTCAATGTTTGGATTTCCGCGAAGAGGCCGAAGCGGTCAAGCAGTTGCGGTCGCAGCTCGCCCTCTTCGGGATTGCCCGAGCCGACGAGGACGAAGCGCGCGGGATGTTCGAGCGAGATGCCTTCACGCTCGACCGTATTGCGCCCCGTGACCGCCACGTCGAGCAGCAAATCAACAAGGTGGTCTTCTAAAAGATTGACTTCGTCAACATAAAGAAAGCCGCGATTGGCACGAGCGAGCAAGCCCGGTTCAAAAGCCTTGACGCCTGTTGTCAGAGCCTTCTGGAAATTTATCGTGCCGCACACTCTGTCTTCCGTCGCTCCCAATGGAAGGTCAACGACACGGACACGCGCCTGCTCGCGCTGAAGCTTGCCTTTCGTCTTTAGCTGCTCGCTGCAATCAACACATAAACTTTCCACGTCAGCCGGATCGCAACCGTAAAAGCAGCCGCGCGCTTTCCAGATGAGCGGCAACAAATCCGCCAGCGCGCGCACGGCTGTAGACTTGCCTGTGCCGCGATGCCCCATAATCAACACACCGCCGATGAGAGGGTCTATCACGTTCAAAAGCAGCGCGAGCTTCATCTCTTCCTGTCCCACGATGGCCCTGAACGGATAGACGAATTGCCTCGCGCCGCGCGGCGCAGCATTTTTGTTTTTAACGTGGGCGCGTGATGTCATCCTTCAGCTCAAGGTGTTTCTGCCAGCTTGCTCTTCATTAAATAATGCCTGTGCAGCAAGTGGCCGATAACTGCCAGCACCGCGACTGCGAAAAGCGAGAGCATGGTGGTCGGCGTCAGCGCATCGAAAAGCGATTTTGCGCCGACCGTGCGATGCACAGCCTCCGCGTAGACATAAGATTTAAGAGCCATCGCAAGCGTCGTTGCCAGCACAAAGCGCGCGAAAGGTATCTCTGCCAAGCCCGCTGCGTAATTGATAAAGCCGTGCGGGCTTGAAGGCGTCAGGCGAATCGCAAACAAGACCATAAAGCTTGAATGCCTTGAGAGAAATTTGTGCAGCCTGCCGTCACGAAACCTCGCCACCCACGCGCCGCCCGCAAAACGCGCCACCGCATAGCCGAGCGAAGTGCCAAGCGCGCAGCCAGTCGTCGTGATCAATGCAGACCAGTGCGGCGGGAACAAGAGCGGCGTGATAAACAGAAACGCCGAAGCCGGAAGCGCGAACGCCCACGCCGCCGTCATCGCCGCGATGATTAAGACAGGAGCCCATAAATTGAATCTCAGAGCCTGCAAATTTTCCTGCGTCACCATTTCGCCCAGGCCGC
>JACMLC010000567.1 GCA_014379795.1 Pyrinomonadaceae bacterium | reverse complement strand
TTTGGACTGACATGCTAATTCACATCTCAATGGTCGCTTATTACTGCTTTTATGCTGCTTCAGTGACTCCGACCAGTTCTATATCGAAAATCAGTTTGTGTCCAGCGAGCGGATGATTGGCATCGAGGGTGATGGTTTCTTCGGTCACTTCCGTGATGGCGACGGGAATCTCGTTGCCGTCGGGCAATTGCAGGACGAGGTTCATGCCGGGCTGCGGGTCGTTCTCAAGAGTCATGCTGTCGCGCGGCACCTCGCGCGTGAGAGCTTCGTTGCGCTGGCCGTAAGCGTCGTCGGCTTCGATCTCAATCGTCTTCTTGTCGCCGACGCTCATCCCTTGCACGCCTTCGTCAAAGCCCGTGATGACTTGCCCTGAGCCGACCTCGAATTCCAGCGGCTCGCCGCCCTCGGAAGAATCAAAGACCTGCCCGTCCGTCAAACGGCCTTCGTAATGAACGCGCACCGTATCGCCTTTTTTCGCTTGCTCTGGCATGATTAGTCCTCTGGCTGAAAGTTTTTTTGAGCTGCCTAGCGCGCCCGAGCATCTCATATTGAAACATGAAAATCCAGCGACCGTATTTATGCGAATCAGGCCGGAAAACACTTTGCGCTCTTTGCGAAAATCCCTTTGCGCTCTTTGCGTTAAAAAGCCCTTAACCGCAAAGACTGCCAAGAAAGAATATTCTGCTTGACGATTGATGCCCCTAACTTTTTAGACATTCTCACAGCATGAAGCGTCTTTAATTTACGACATTCGTGCGGGAAAGAAATAACTTTGGAGGCTTTATGAAGAGACAATCCTCGCTCGCCATCGCGCTCATGTTCGCGCTCGTCGCGCCCGTCTTCGGGCAGAATCCGGCCACGCCGCCGCCGCCGCAAGATGATGAAGATGTAGTACGCATCACCACCAACCTCGTGCAGGTGGACGCGGTGGTGACGGACAAAAACGGCAGGCAGGTGACAGACCTGCGCGCCGACGAATTTGAGATTCAGGAGAACGGTGAAACGCGGCAAATCACAAACTTCTCTTACGTGCCGCTGGCGGCGGCCTCGACAAAACTTCCGACGACTGCTGCTGCTCCAACGACAGGTGCAAATGCGCCGCCCGCGCCGCCGCCCGCCCTCAAGCCGGAACAGGTGCGCCGCACCATCGCGCTCGTCGTGGATGACTTGGGACTCTCGTTTCAGAGCGTGGCCTATGTGCGGCGCGCTCTGAAAAAGTTTGTGGACGAGCAGATGCAGCCGGGCGATCTGGTGGCTGTCATCCGCACGGCTGGCGGAGTCGGAGCTTTGCAGCAATTCACGTCCGACAAGCGGCAGCTCTACGCAGCCATCGAGCGCATCGCGTGGTATCGACAGGGGCGCGGCGGCATCAGTCCTTACACGCCGATGGAAGGGCGTGACATTGTTACAGAGACCCGGGGAGGGCTGAGCCGCCCGCCCGAAGAGGGCATCCCCGAAAGTGATTTGGACGAATTTAGCGAAGAGTTTTTTACGGTCGGCACGCTCGGCGCGATTGATCACATTATCAACGGCCTCAGAAATTTGCCGGGACGCAAGTCTGTGATGCTGTTTTCGGACGGCATGAGAATCCGGGG
>JACMLC010000566.1 GCA_014379795.1 Pyrinomonadaceae bacterium | reverse complement strand
GGTTCGAGACGCTGGAATTTCGCGTCACGGATGTCTGTTTGACGGTTAATGAAGCCGTGATGATCGCCGGACTCGCACGCGCACTGGCACGCGCCTGTTATCAAGAAGCGATGAGTGATAAGAAGATCATTCATGCGCGTCCCGAACTCTTGCGCGCAGCCAAGTGGCGCGCGGCGCGTTATGGACTCGATGCGGACTTGATAGACGTGGAAGCCCGTCGCGCTGTTCCCGCGCCGGAGCTGGTTGAAAAGCTTCTCTCCTATCTGCGTCCCACGCTCGAAGAGCATGAAGAATGGAAATCTCTTTCCAATCATCATGCTCTCCTATCTGCGACCCACGCTCGAAGAGCATGATGAATGGAAAGAGATTTCCGCGCTCGTACATGAAACGCTCGCACGCGGCAACGGAGCCAAGCGCCAGCGCGAAGCTTATCATCAGAATCAGCGGTACGAAGACGTGGTTGATTTGATAGTGGCTGAGACCGCGCAGGGATTAGGAGCGTCTAACAAGGCCAAGAATTAGCCACAGAGACACCGCAGACACGGAGAAAAGTAAGCAGATGAAGAAGATGCTGAATTAAATCGTTTTTAATTTGACCTCCGTGTCTCTGTGTCTCTGTGGCTAAGTTTTATCAGTCCTTCCAAACTGTTGATTGAGTTGCCTTGACATACATCCAGCCGCGCGCTTGAATATCAATGCTGCCGGAAGCCGTTTCACAGTTTGAGCTTCACGCTTGCAAAAGCAGTCTCCCGGATTCGTCCACAGGCTTGACCCTGTAGGTAATAAAAAATTCTGTCTCGTTAAAGCACCATGAAAAAAATGAATGCCCCCGCACATCGCGCACGCTCGCTCAAGCTGGCCTGCCTGATTCTGTTTCTCACTTTTGCGATTGTGTCTGTCGCGACGCGCCAACAGCGCGCAGATGGCGGCGCGCAAGCTTCCGCTTTGACGAACAATGCGATTGCTTCTGCCGCCGATAACAAAGCGCCGGAGATGCATCCTGTGCGTATCAAGCGCGTCGGCCTCGGGCAGCGCATACATTTCGGCCTCGGCGCGATTGATGAAGAGAGCGATGATGTGCGGATAGAGGTCGTGCAAAAGCCTGCCTCGGCAAAGTACAACGAAAAAACATTGACCGTGGATTGGACGCCGAAGCCGACCGATGACCCAAAGGGAATGTTCGTCATACGCATCACGGAATACCCGCTCGATAAGACCAGAAGGCCGCGCGAGCTGACCAAATTTTTTGCGATTCCGGTCGAAGCAAAGCCCGTACAGATTCTTGAGCTGCCGCCTGCGCCGCTCGAAGTTGACACGCTCGTCTCTGTGATTGACCCTGCGCGACTCGTCGCCGCCAACGAGCGTTGGTCAATCGTCAGGCTCTTTGACCGCATCGCCGGAATCGAAACCACTAAGCAAGTCAAACAGGAAAACAACATCCAGCCGACGACGGGCGAAGCCCTCTTTCGCGACGCCCTGAAAAATCTCGCCGTCTTGCATCGCAACGAAGAGATTGACCCCGACAGCCCGAAGTTCAATCCCGAATGGAAGGCCGAGAACTGGCGTCTGATAGCCGTGCGCCCGCGTCTCAACAAAAAGACTTTTGAGCTGCGCCTTGTTTATTTCAACGTCGTCGCGCCCGAACCCGTCTACCTGATGCCGCGCCTGCGCATCGTGCGCGGCGCGGATGCCAAGAGGCCGGAAGAATTAAGGCATAAGAACAACAAAGAATTTGCACGACTGCTGCACAACGCTTTTTTTGAAGGCGAAAATTTAAAGCCTTTCGTCGCGGGTGATAAGAAAAAATACGGCGAAGCTCTGGCGGAATTGATCACGAGCGTGGTCGGCTACAGCGACCCGGAAGACCCTCTGATGCAGGCCAATTTTGCCGCGATGCCGCACAACGCGCGCCTCGGCGGCGACAACAAGTATGATGAGAAGGGTCGCTACCTGTCCGGCGACGGGTGGGCTTTGGGCGCGATGAAGGTCGGGACAGTCGAGCGCGACGGAAAAAAGGTTTTGGCCTTCATCAGCCCTTTCATAGACGGCTTTGCCACGAGCATCAAGCCGAACGCAGACGGCACTGCTTATAAGCCTGTGCCCGCGCCGCGCTTTACTCCCGGCAGCAAAGATTTCGCGAGCGGCTGGGACAGGCTGGTTGACGAAGACGATCACGGCAACGTCGCGATTCCTGATATCGGAGACGGCGGCGCGGTCAAGGGAAGCAACATAGATTCCGCTTCATTCTCGCGCGAACACAAGATGAAGTTTATGGTAGCCGAAACTTCCTTGCGCGACCCGCGCCGCCGCCTCTTTGAAGAACGCGGCATGACCTGTATCCAGTGCCACGTCCGCAACTTTGACGAAGGCGATTATCTGAATCCCGTCAACGATCCGAAACAGGCTGCGAAAGTCGGCGCGACGCGCGACATCGAGCGCGTGTTCTTCGTCATCGTGCCGACGCTCAAGGATGGCCGCACAGAGTACATCCGCCGCGAAGAAGATGAGCAAGTCGGAAATTTAAAAGGCGTGCTGCGCGATTATCTAGGCATCAAAGTTAATCTTAACTCCCCGCTCGCGGCGGAATGGCCGCACGACACGCGGCGCGGGCGCAGTTGAAATCGGCAGC
>JACMLC010000565.1 GCA_014379795.1 Pyrinomonadaceae bacterium | reverse complement strand
TTGCGTTGCGCGAAATGCTCCGTCCGAACTCTGCGAGATATACCAAGTGCCGTTCGAGGGACGCCAGACGGCGACATCCGTCTTACCATCACCGTCATAATCTGCCGGGACGGGCACGTCTCCATTGAGTCCCCACTGAACGCGCGTGAAGCTCTGCGCAGAGCCTTGCGAGATGTACCATGCGCCTTCGACTCCGCGAAAGACTGCGATCTCAGAGACGCCGTTGCCGTTGTAATCACCCGGCACAGGCAAGTCCGTGTCGTCGCCAAAGACCTGTTGCGCGCTCGCGCCCGTCGCGCTGTTGAGGACGTACCACTGGACATGTCCCCCGCCGCCGCCGTTGGGACGGAAAATCGGGAAGTCTGTTTTCCCGTCGCCGTCCAAATCAAAGGGTCTGACGGCGTATCTCAATCCCTGATCTACGGCAGAGCGAATGTCCAGACGGCCATAACCGAAAACATTGTTCGGGAAGACGCTGGCATTGCTGCTGCATAAAGCCGAACTGACATGCACTGTAGAGTTGTTCAGAATCGTTTCCGTCTGGTTTATCTTATTGACCAGACCGGGCTGCGCAGACCAGAGCAGCGCGACCGCTCCGGCGACGTGCGGCGTCGCCATCGAAGTCCCGCTCATGCTGCCATAAGAGGTGGCGCTGGTGCGTGTGCTGGAGCGCGTGCTGGTGCCGGGCGCAGCGATGTCCGGCTTGGGACGATTGCTGCCGTCAATGGTGACCGGGCCGCGACTGCTAAAGCTCGCGACCGTGTCCGTGCCGGTGGTGAGCGCGCCCACTGTATAAGAAGCGTCGTAAATTCCCGGCGGGTCGGAAACAGTTGAGCAGCCAGAGCCGGAATTGCCAGCCGCCACGACCGTCATGATGCCTGCCGCGCGTTGCGCTTCGACCGCAGCCTGCAAGCTGCTCGCAGAACATCCTTCCGAAGGCGGGCAGCTCCACGAGTTGGTTGTCACGTCAGGAGCCAGAGCGGGATTGCCCTGCGCGGGTGTTCCCGCGACAGGATACGGAGCGAGAAAGAACTCGAAGCATTCAATGTAAGTCGCGGGCGTGCCGATGCCTTGATTCATGTTGCGGCAGCCGATCCACTTGGCTCCCGGAGCCATGCCGACCTGGTTGGTCGCGCCATCGTCGCCAATAGCAGTGCCAGCCGTGTGTGTGCCGTGACCGTTATCGTCGCACGGCTGTGCTGAGTTCGCGCCGCAGGTTCCGCCGCCCGTGTGTATGCTGTCATGCCAGTTAAAATCGTGATTGGCAGTCGCGCCGTTCCATCCGCGATACTTGCCTTTGAGCGCGTTGTGATCCCAGCGATAACCCGTGTCCGCCGCGCCGACGACGATTGTTTGTCCCGTAAAGCCCTGCGTCCAGACTTCCGGCGCACGCGTGTGATTAACGCCCGGCTCGACAGCCGCAGGGCTATCCGGTTGCGCTGGCGCGTCCTTCTGCACTTCAAACTCGGGGAGCTTATTTTTAATAGCCGGATTGCCTTCGATGCGCGCGACATCTGAGCGCGCGGCCAAGTCCATGACGATGTTCTGGTCTGCCTTGACCCAGATCATGTTGACGATGTAATAAGCGCGGTGTTCTATGTTGCGCTCAGTCAACCACTGTATGAGCGCGCCCTGCGTCTCCTGCGCTTTGTTCCACAGGGTATCGCGCACGTAGCGTCCCTTCTCCTGTTTTGTGCGCAACGCCCCCGCGCGATGCAAATCCGCCTGCTCGCTCAACACCACCAGAAACTCGGCCTGTGCGCCGCCGCCCGTGCGCTCCAAGACCCACGGAGCAATCTTATTCTTCGCCGCGAGGTTTTCATCCTGCGGCAGCATGTAGCCCTTAGTGTTCGACAACACCAGCATCGCCAAAGCCAAAACCATCATCACGCATGCTGAACGAAAAGCAGTCTTCATATACAAAAGTTCCTTTGAAAGTTAAGCGCCGCCTCGTCAATAGGCTGAGCGCGAAAACTGTTGAGCCGGGGTGGGACAGAAAATCTTAAGAAAGCCGGGCGACTTGCCCACGCTAAATCTTCGTCGGGCAGTGGGCAACAATATGATGCTTTTAAGTGAGAGTCAAACTCATGCACGCGAGTCGTTATGGCAGATTGCAAAGAAACCCTGTGTGCATTAGGCAGCTTGCCACAACTTCAGATAGCAGCGTCTTCAAGAGAGCCTGTAATACTCAATAATTCCCTTCCGGCACACAGATTGATAAGAGTAAAGGTAGCCATGCGTCACCCCGCTTCCGTTGAAAGGAGTGACCAAGACAAGAGCGTCAGAAACTTTAATGACGCATCAAGATATTTTCAGCATTCAACAGTGAAGGAGGGGTTATGAACACAGTCGTCGTCACATATCTAACCTATCTCGGAATCAGCATCGCGCTCACGATCTGGGTCGCGCAAACCCTGCACAAGAACGGGCGTGTCTTTCTGGTGGATGTCTTTCACGGAAACGAAGCTCTGGCGGATTCGGTCAATCACCTGCTGGTCGTAGGCTTTTATCTCATCAACTTGGGATACGTGAGCCTCGCGCTCAAAGTCACCGATGCGGTTGAAACCGCGCAGCAGGGAATCGAAGCTCTGTCATGGAAAGTCGGCCTCGTGCTGGTCGTCCTCGGCGGGATGCACTTTTTCAACCTCTACATCTTCAGCCGCATCCGCAGGCGCGGCAACTCGCACGGCCAGACAGTCGTGACCGGCGAGGGCGTCAGCTTTCGCGCAGATTAGGCAAGCAGTTTAGCCACAGAGAACACAGAGGGCACAGAGGAAAATATTTATCTTCTCTGTGCCCTCTGTGTCCTCTGTGGCAAGGATTAAATCTCGCGAGCATTCAACTGAAGACTGCTCTTCACTGCTTTTGCTTCAACGCTTCTTTAAGCGCGCGTGCGATTTTCTTGAGCATCGAAATGTCCGCGCCGTTCTTTTTCGCCAACTCAAGCGAACGCTGACCGAGCAGTATGTAAGCCGCGAGCGCGTCGGGCGTTTTCAATTCGCGCAGCGCGTCCAGATGTTTGTTGACGGTTGAGAGGTCTGCGCGGGCGAATGTGCCTGTGAGGGCGCGCGGGGGCGCATGTGTTGATAAGTTTTCCAGCGTGCTTTGCATCAACGGCAAGAGAGCCGCGCGCGACTGTTTTTCCGATAGCCCGCAACGCGCGAGCAGTTCCGTAGCGAGGTCAAAGAGCGCGACCATGTGCCCCGAAGACATCACCGCCGCCGCGTGATACAGAGCCTTGTCACGCGTGCGTATGGAAAAGCTCTGGCCGCCAAGCTCGCGCACCAGAGAGCGTGCGAGGCGGACGGCTTGCGGCTGGCCTTCGATGCAGTAATGCGCTTTTCCTAAACCTTGTGCGCCGGTGCGTGGGTCGCTGACGGAGATGAGAGGGTGCATGGAGCCGGTGCTGAATTTAATCGCGCGCAGGCTGCTCAGGGCTTCGGACGAGAGCGCGCCGCTCGCGTGCAGCGCGACGCATCCGCTTCCGCTCCATTTAATCTTGGTGGCAAGCTGCTGTGCCGTCTGCTCAATCGCGTCGTCCGGCGTGGTGATGAAAATGATGCTGGTAGGACTTAGCCTGTCGAGCTGCGCAAGTGAAAGCGCGCGTGTTTGCGCTCCGACCAGACCGCACGCGCGGCGCGCACTGCCCAGTCGTCTTGAAGCGATAGCTTCAACCCGAAACCCGCGCGCCCCGAGCGCAAGAGCCAGCGCAGAGCCAAGCCTGCCCGCGCCGATAATAGACACAGTTCGCCCGCGCTGTTTGGAAACAAGCGAATCGGAAAAAGGGGAAAGGCCGCGTCCTGCTTTTCCCTTTCCCCTGTTTCCCTGTTTCCCTGTTTCCCCTTTTCTCTTATCCGGCATCGGCATCACTTTCGCCGACGACTTCGACGAGCGCGGGATGATCCGGCAATTCGTCGAGCCATTGATTGAGGCGTGCGCGCAATTCGTCGCGCGTCAGCAATCCGAACTCGCTCGCGGGCATGTGGACGCGGACGGGCGGAGGCGTCGCCATTCTTTGCAGAGCCTGCTCGATAAGCTGCACGTCCGCGTGAGTCAGGTGTGCGAGGTCAGTTCCGCGCGCGAATGCGCCGGAGAGATGACGCGCCCGCGAGGCCGTTTCGGCATCCTCTTCTTTCCGCGCGATGGCGTCGAGCGCAATCGCCAGCGGCGTGCTCAGAAGCGCGAGCGTCCGGCGATAAGCATGTCGTCCGTGTTCCAGAGTGTCTGTCAAATCCTGCGCCAAGCGGGCGAGGTTTGCGGCGCGCGCCAGCCTGAATGAACAGACGCACGCGGGGCGTTCGCCCAAAAGTTGCCGGACGTTGAGATCGCAGAAAGAGCCGCGAGCCTGTTCCAGCATCGCAATCGCCTGCTGCCAGTGCTGGCGGTTGACGATGGAGAGATTCGAGAGGGCTTCAAACTCGCGCCACTCTTCGCCGCGCGTCAGTGTGTCAATCGCGCGACGATTTGCGTTAGCTCCGACCGTCTCTGCGTGCAACGTCGCAAAATGCTCGCCGTAGCGCGCATGAAACTCGCGCCACAAAATATCAAAGCGTTTGTTCGACTCGCGGTCAAAGAGGCTTTGCATGTCTTCGATCATCGCCAACAGCTCGCGCCGCGCGCTCTCTATCTCATCCACGGTCGTCGGCTCTGCGCTCGAAAGATAAGTGCGCGCACGCTCTCTGATAGAGAGGCTGTTGATAAAGCTGCTCAACTGCGTGAGCTGCTGCGTGCTGCGCGCAAACTGTTCGGGCGCATCGCCGAAGGCGTCCGCCACGCG
Source organism: Pyrinomonadaceae bacterium (assembly GCA_014379795.1). Classification (GTDB taxonomy): domain Bacteria; phylum Acidobacteriota; class Blastocatellia; order Pyrinomonadales; family Pyrinomonadaceae; genus JACMLC01. The sequence goes on along the minus strand of JACMLC010000565.1, from coordinate 921 downwards.
CTGCAAGCCCTCTTCGAGCGAGATGATGTCCGCCAATGCGGCTTCGACCGCATCGGCAGCCCCGCCGAAACTCTTGCGCACGCTCGCGGCCAGCTTCCATGTGCGCGTGGTCAAGCCCGTATCCGGCAGCGCGTCGAAATTTTCCAGGAGGTGCATGCTGCGCCAAGCTTCGAGCCATTCCGAGAGAGCCGCACGGACATCCTCGCGCGCCAGAGGGTCTGCAATCGAAGCGAGGTCGGATTGATGAGTCAACAGACGCGCCCACACGGTCAGCTCTTCTGCGCCGTGCAACAGTGTAGCCGCACGTGCGATGCCCGTAATCTCTTCCCAGCTCAGTTTTAAATCGAGCGTGCGGCGACCGATGCGATCACCGCTCGAAGTCACAAGCTCGATGCGCCGCTGCGCGACCAGCGCGGCAAAGATCAAGTATTGCGCTTCATCTAAAAGGCCGTAAGGCTCGCTTCTCAGCTTTCGGTGAATCTCTTCGAGCGGCACGACCCCGCCGTCCGCCTCATCCGTCATCGCCAAGACTTCACGCACCCACGGCTGTTTGAGAATCTGATCGCCAGCTTCGAGCGCGTACACGTCGCCGCGCAATGAGACGAGGCCGAGCGGGGCTGCGAAGAGACGCGACAATTCCTGTACGCTCGCAGACCCTTGATTGGCTCCGCCAAAGAGTCCGCTCACCAAACGCGCGACTTCCGTTTCGCCCAGCGGCTCTGTGAAGACAGGATGCTGCGGGTAACGCGCGCCAAACATTCTCGCCAGCATCCTTGCCAGCATCTCTGTCAAAGTCGCTGCGGCGCACGCGTCTTCTGTGAAAGCGTGACGGACGTTGCCCGTCAAGAGCAGCCCGTCGTCCATGTAGACGCGCGACCAGATGCGCTCAACCAGAGCCGCGTGCGTGCGTTCGGCTGCGCG
>JACMLC010000564.1 GCA_014379795.1 Pyrinomonadaceae bacterium | reverse complement strand
TGCGCCGACCCCGCCGTCGATGACTTCGCCGAGCATGATGTTGACGAGCGTCACCATCCCGCCGAGCGGCGGGTAAGAGTCGTGCATCGAATTGACCGCGCCGCACGAAGCATCGGTCGTGACGGTCGCAAAGAGCGCGCTCGAAGCGATGCCAAAGCGCACTTCTTTGCCTTCCATATTGCCGCCCGCCTGCATCGCGCTCGCGGCTTGATCCGTTCCTGCGAGCAGCGGATTGCCGCTTGATTCCGCACTGTAAACCGCAAGGACGCCCGCCAGAAAAAGCGTTGCCATCGCAGCCCACACAGCCCATCCGTGCTTCTGCATGCCGGTCATGCGACCGAGCGTGTAAGTCAATCCGGCGGAGATGGCAAAGATGGAAAACATCGCAATCAGGTTCGTGAGCGGCGTCGGATTCTCAAAGGGGTGCGCGCTGTTGGCGTTAAAGAAGCCGCCGCCGTTTGTGCCCCACTGCTTGATAAATTCCTGCGACGCCAGCGGCCCCTGCGCGATTGTCTGCTCAGTGACCGGCTGGCTCTCTTTCACAGGCTCCCCATCCGCGCCCGTGATGACATTTCCCACCGCATCCTTCTTATCAACTTCAACGGCGATGCCTGTATCAACCAACTGCGCTCTGTCATAAGGCCGCAAATTCTGAATCGTCCCTTGCGAGACGAGCACGAGCGCGCCGACCAGACAGAACGGCAGCAACACCCAAAGGGTCGCGCGCACGAGGTCTACCCAGAAATTGCCCAGAGTCTGTGTCTCGCGCCGCGCGATGCCGCGTATAAAAGCGATGGCGAGCGCGATGCCCGTCGCGGCGGAAACGAAGTTCTGATACGCCAGCCCCGCCATCTGCGTCAGGTAGCTCATCGTCACTTCCGGCACATAGCTTTGCCAGTTGGTATTCGTCATAAACGACGATGCCGTGTTGAATGACGAATCGGGAGCGATGCCGGATAACTGTTGCGGATTAAAAGGCAGCACGCCCTGCAAGCGTTGCAGCACGTACAAGACGAGCATCGTGACGCCGCCGAAAAGCAGAGCCGCGAAGGCGTATTCCGTCCAACGCATCTCGCGCGTCTCGTCCACGCCGGTCAACCTGTAAATCACACGCTCGACAGGTCTTAACACCGGATCGAGAAACGTCCGCTCGCGCCTGAAGACATGCGTCATAAACAAGCCCAGTGGCTTTGTGACCGCCAGAATCAGCGCGAAGAAAAACAGTATTTGTAACCAACCGTTGAGAGTCATAATAATGTTCGGCAGCCGGTAGCCGGTAGCCAGTAGCCAGTAGAAAAACTTTGTGTAGCAAGAGGTCAGGGTGCAAGCGCCAATGCCCCTTTCAAACAAGCTACTAACTACTGGCTACTGATTTCAAAATTTTTCCGGGCGCAACAGCGCGTAAGCGAGATAGACCAGCAACAGGACGCAGGCTGCTAAGGTCAGGATTGTTTCTAAGCTCAAAAGAGTTCGCTCCTCTTACCGTAACTTCTCGCAGCCGCGCACATACGCGAGCGCGAGAAGAAAAAAGGCGATAGTTAAAGTGACGAAGATAATGTCCGGCATTCTTCGCTCCTCTCAGTTGATGTTGTAGCCCATTGCCAAGTAGAAGAAATGATTTCCCTTCTTCGCATCTGCATTGCCGATGGAATACGCAGCATAGCCGGTCAGCTTTGGTGTAAATTTGAAATAGCCGCCGGGCGTGAAATAGCCGCTGGTATGCCTTCCCGTAAGCCAGTCCGCCTGCACAGCGAATCTCTTGCTGACAGCTTGCTCGAAAGTGAACTGCCCGCCCGCGCGATTCGCGTTCGGCGCGACCACGTTCTTCGTAAAGATGTAGCTGCCAAAGCCCAGCCGTGTTCCCGTGTTGAAAGACTTGCTAAACTGCACGTAAGCGTAAGTGCCTGCTTTGTACGCGCGATTGCGCACGGGGATGAACAGATTGCTTCCGGCGACGATTGCCAACCCTTTATCTTCGTTCTGATAAAACTTCCACTTGATGGCGGGAACCAGCGTCGTCGAGTCCGCCCCCGGCTGAATATTTCCGGTGACGTTGAGTCCGATTTCAACATTGTCGCCAGTGCCCACGACCACGCGCGGCACAAATGAAGAGAATCTAGGCTCGTTCGGCTTGGCGGTAATGTCCAACTCGACATAGACCTTGCCACTTGGCAGCACATCCGTAGTCGGGACGTTGAAGATGGTCTGTTGCGCCTGAACTCGCGCGATGCCGCCCGTGACGGCGACCGTTAAAATCAAGACCGCCAGAATGGTCAGCAGCATTT
>JACMLC010000563.1 GCA_014379795.1 Pyrinomonadaceae bacterium | reverse complement strand
CGAAAAATCGCCCGCGCGCTCAAGCAGTGTCGGCACGTTCGCGATGCGCGTGATGCCTTCGCGCGCACGCGTGGCTTCATAATCAACAAAGAAGAATGTTTTATTCCTTTTAATTGGCCCACCGAACGAAAAGCCGAATTGATTTCTCTGATATTTCGGCTTGGCTTCATCTGCGGGCGCGAAAAAGTTGCGTGCGTCGAGCGCGCCGTTGCGGAAAAACTCAAAGACCGAGCCGTGAAAATCGTTGGAGCCGGATTTTAAGACGACGTTGACCTGCGCGCCCGGATTGCGCCCGAACGAAGCATCGTAAGTGCTGGTCAGCATCTCGTATTCGCGTATCGCATCAACGGAAGGGCGGACGCCGAAAGTATTGAGCTTCGGGTCTACGTTATAAACTCCGTCGAGCAGGAAATTGTTTGAATCCTCGCGCGCTCCGTTGACGCTGAAAGAAAAATCGCCGCGTACGCTTCCGGCAGAGCCTTGCGCTGCTGGCACTGCGCCGGGGACGAGCAAGTTCAATTCAAAAAAGTTGCGACCGTCGAGTGGCAAGCCCGTCACTTGCCGGTTATCAATCACCGTTCCGAGGGCTGCCGAATCTTTTTTTAACGGGCTGGGAAGCGTATCGCTGATGTAATCGGCGGTCACAACACCCCCGACAGCCAATGGAGCATCAAGCCTGAGTTCCTGATTGACCTGAAGCACGATGTTCTCTCTGGTAAAGTTCGCAAAGCCTGTGGCAGAGATTTCCAGACGATATGAGCCGGGCAGGAGCGAGCTAAAAGCGAACTCGCCCTCTGTGCCGCTCTGCGTGGTGCGCGTTTCCTGCGTCTCTTCGTTGATTAATTTCAACTGCGCGCCCGGAATCACAGCGCCGTTCGGGTCTTTGACGATGCCGCGAATGGTGGCGCGGCTGGTTTGCGCTGTCGTGACGGCAGTGGCCGCCGAAAAAAGCAGCGCGAGGACGAGCGCGCAAACGAAGTATCGTTTCACTTTTGTTGCTCCTTGATAAATTCGGGCGATGAAATAAAATTGAAGCGGGCCTAAACCTTTTACTTGAATAGCATCTTATTATCAATAAATCCGGCGCGTTTGTTGTAAAAAAGGTGTAAAACTCCGGCTATTCGCTGTCAACAGATTGTAAAAGGCCGGAACGAATTCTACTAAATCCCGTTAGTGGTTGGTAGAATACCTTTCCGGTAAGGTATTGTTAAATCTTCGCGCCGGATTGGTAAAGCGCAAAAATACTTCCTTAATATCAGGCACATACGAGGGTAATCATTTCATGTTTCATCAAAGAATGTTTTCGTGGAGAGCTTTTCTGACGCTCTGCTTCACGCTCTGTTTGATAAGCTCTGCATACGCGCAGCAAACCGCAGGCATCATCACGGGTGAGATTAAGGACACGAATGCAGCAGCGCTGGTCGGCGTGCAAGTCACTGTCAAGAGTCTGGAAACAGGCTTGACGCGCTCGACCGTGAGCGACGGTGAAGGCCGCTTTATCTTTCCCAGCTTACAGGTGGGCGCATACGAGATACGCGCCACGCAGTCCAATTTCAAAGATTATGTTTACGCGCGCCTCAATGTGACGGTGGCTGACACCTCGACTCTGAACATTGTGATGGAACCGGCCAGCCTGCAAACGGAAGTCACTGTGACCGGCGATGCCGAGCTGGTCAACACACAGACTTCGGAGCTGAGCTATCTGGTCGGCGAGCGCGCCATCAAAGACCTGCCTTTGAACGGCAGAAATTATGTAGACCTTGCGTTCCTGCAACCCGGCGTTATCTCCTACCCGCACAGAGATACAGGCTCAGTCGTGGCGCACGGGACGGGCGTGAGCATCAATGGTCAAGACCCCAGATCGAACGTCTACCTGCTGGACGGCACGCCGCAGAACGATTTCACCAACGGCCCTGCGGGCAGCGCGGCGGGAACCTCTCTGGGCATTGAAACCATCCGCGAGTTTCGCGTCGAAACCAACACTTATAGCGCGGAGTACGGGCGCAACTCAGGCGGGCAGATCAACGTCGTCACCAAATCCGGCTCCAACGATTTTCACGGCAGCCTCTATCTTTATCATCGCAACGACAATCTGGACGCGCGCAACTTTTTCGACGGTGCGCGCAAGCCGGAGTTCAAGCGCAATCAGTTCGGCGGCAGCATCGGCGGCCCGCTCAAAGAGGACAGAGTTTTCTTCTTCTTCGGCTATGAAGGCTTGAGAGAGAATTTGGGATTAACGGTCGGCACGGTCGTCCCTGACTTCAATGCGCGGCAGGGAACCTTGCCGCATCCGACCATTCCCGGCATGACAATCACCGTGCCCGTCAGCCCGGTTGTGCGTCCCTTTCTGGATCAATTCCCGCTGCCCAACGGGGCGAATCTGGGTGGCGGATTGGCGAGCTATTTCTTCGGTTTTAGTAAACAGCTCGATCAAAATTTTCTACAGGGCAGAATTGATTATAACCGCAGCGACCGCGACCAGTTTTTCGCGCGCTACACGTTTGACGACGCGGAGCAGCAACTGCCGACGGACTTTCCGCAGTTCCCGCGCACCTTTATCTCGCGCAATCAGTTCTTTACGGGCGAGTATCGCCAGACGCTTTCGCCCAACACCTTTAACACTTTTCGTTTTGGCTTTAGCCGCACGCGCATCGGCCAGAACGTAGAGGCCAACGTGCCTTCGACGCTCTCGCCTTTTATCGCCGGTCGTACCTCGATAGGCGACATAGACATCGCGGGCATCCCGCGCTTTGGCCCGCAGTCTTCGGCCAATCTCAGGCTGACGCAGGATGTCTGGGGATTGGAGTACGGCTTGACGCACACGCGCGGTCGGCATCTGATTAAAGCAGGCGCGCTGGCAGAGCATTACCGCGACAATATGTTCAACCCGACTTTTAGTCTGGGCATTTTTACCTTTGCGGGCTTGAGCGACTTTTTACAGAATCGCCCGCAACGCTTTATCGGTTTGCCGTCGTCGGGCGCGCTTGACCGCTACTGGCGTTTCACACTGTTCGGCTTTTACCTGCATGACACGATGCGCGTCAACTCGCGCCTGACGGTCAACGCTGGCTTGCGTTACGAGTTCTCGACCATGCCGGTAGACATCAACGGTCGTGACTCGGCTCTCATCAATCTCTCAGACCGCGCGCCGACCGTTGGGACGCTTAATCAAAACCCGACCTTTAAAAACTTTTCCCCGCGCATCGGCTTCGCGTGGGATATTTTCGGAGACGGCAAGACTGCGCTGCGCGGCGGCTACGGGGTTTTCTTTAACACGAACAACCAGCAGAATTTGATTGTGACGGTGACGAACCCGCCCGCGACGCCGCGCATCATCGTCAACAACCCGACATTCCCCGTGCCGAATCTGAACAACGGTCTGGGCAATTCGATTCGACCCGTCCAGTGGGATATAGACAATCCATACGTGCAGGTCTGGAACCTGAACTTGCAGCGCGAATTGTGGTTCGATACGGTCATCACTGTCGGTTATGCAGGCTCGCGCGGCGTGCATCTCTTGCGCAGCGGCGATGTCAATGTTCCCCAGCCGCAACGCCTTGCGGACGGTCAAATCTTTTATCCAGCCGGACAAACGCGCCCGAACACTGCTTTTTCGACTATCGAGCTAAAGAGCAGCGACGGCAACTCCTGGTACAACGCTCTAATTTTTGAAGCGAGAAAAAGATTTAGCGCGGGATTAACTTTCCAATCTTCTTACACTTTCTCTCGCAACATAGACACGACGCAGGCTTCGACTTTCTTTTCGGACGCGACCAACGGCACGACCAGCGCGTTCCCGGAGCCGTTCGGCCTGCAATACAACAAAGGGCTGTCGGATTATCACGTCAAGCATAACTGGGTCGTGAATTTCACATGGGACGTTCCGTTTGCGAGGGACTTGAAGGGACTTGCGGGCACGCTTTTGGATGGTTGGCAACTGTCCGGCATCAGTCAGGCGCGCAGCGGTCAGCCCTTAACGGTCTTTGTCCAGCGCAATCGCTCGCGCTCGCAGTGGTCGCCTTCAATCGCGCCGAACGTCGGCCTTGACCGCCCGAACATCTCTGCCGGTTTCACGCACCAGAGCGCGGTGACGGGCAATCCGAACAGCTACTTTGCGCCGGGCGCGTTCACGCTTCAGCCCGCAGGATTCCTTGGCAACTTGGGGCGCGGCGCGTTGATCGGGCCGAACCTGCGCACCTTTGATCTGTCTGCGGTCAAGCTCACGAGCTTGAGAGAGAGCGTCAATCTGCAACTCCGGTTTGAAGTCTTTAATCTGTTCAATCGCGCGAACTTTTCATCGCCCACCCTGATTGCTTTTTCGGGAGCGGCTTTGCCGGGCGTCGTAGAGCAGCCGTTACCCACGCTCGGGCAAATTCGCTCGACCGTCACCAGCTCAAGACAAATTCAACTCGGGGTGAGGGTGATATTCTAAAAACAGGAGTCAGAAGTCAGGAGCCAGAAGCCAAAATAAGAATGCGTGGATAGCTTTTCATTCTGGCTTCTGGCTCCTGACTTCCGGATTCCTCTGGAGACTTGCGTATGATCTGGATTGTTTTCGCGCTGGGCGCGGCGATTTCGTGGGGTTTGTACGGGCCTGTGCTGCATCGCGGACAGGTAGAGCTTGGCAGTCCCTTGCGCGCTATGCTGTGCGTCGGCATCGCTTACTTTTTGATTGGAGTCATGTTTCCGCTCATCACCCTCTGGTCGCAAGGGCAGTTGAATGGCTTCAACATGAAAGGCTCTACGTTTGCGACCATCGGCGGCGCGCTCGGCGCACTCGGAGCCATTTGCATCATCTATGCGTTCAGGACGGGCGGCCTGCCGACCTACGTCATGCCGGTCGTGTTTGCGGGCGCGCCCATCGTCAACGTCCTGTTCTCGATGTTGTTGCATCCGCCAAAGACCGCGCCCAATCCGCTGCTCTATCTGGGCATCCTCATGGCCTCAATCGGCACAGGGCTGGTGCTTTATTTCAAGCCACAATCGTAAAAACAGGGTGAAGGGGATAGGGTGTAGGGTGTAGCTCAAGACAATTGTTCTTGCTACACCCTACACCCTATCCCCTTCACCCTTATTCTGCGCGTAGGGATGGAAGCAAAGGCGAGCGTATCGCCGCCATCGTTGCGGCGATGGAAGCGAGAAGGCCGGAGACGGCTACGACAAAGAGCAGCAGGCTCAGGGAAGCTATCGGAAGCCGCCCGCCGCGCGCGAACCAGACGGGCGCAATCGCCAGCAGCGCGCAAGCCGTCCCGATAATCAATCCACTGAATAACAGAAAAGCATTTTCGGCAATCACCATCGCCGCGAAATGTTTTTGCCCGTAACCCACCGCGCGCAGCAGCGCCAGCTCACGACGCCGCTCAAGCACATTGCGCAACAACACAGCCGCCAACCCCAAGGTTCCGAGCGCAAGCCCCAACCCGCCGAGCATCTGAAAAGTTGAAAGATAAGTGTTCTCAACCTTATGAAATTCCGCGATTCGCTCTGAGGTCGAAACCGCATCGAAACCGAAATCCGCCAGACGTTCTTCCAAATGGCCGCTCAGTGCGGCAAGCTGCACAGACGCCGGAGCGTCTATAAGAAAGAAGCTGTACCCCTCTATCTCTGGAAAGAGGCGCAGGAAATTTTTCGCCGACATCAAAAGCTCGCTCTGAAACAAACTGTCCGAAAGGCTTGCGACGAGACGCAGGCGAATTGGCTCTGCCCCGCCGCTTTGCTCCAACACGAAATCTTCGCCGAGCTTTTTGTGCAGCACGTATGTCATCGAATTAGCATCGGCGATAACCGGAATCGCGCCGTCCGCGAACTCGCGATTTAAGAGCAGCCACGGATTCGCTTTCTCTGTATCTGACGCGCCCTTGAGAGAGTCCTGAAAGGCAAAGCGATTGCTCTCTATAAAATCTTCAGTCGCGGCCAGCATGCGCGGCTCGCGCGGCTGGTAAAGATTCAAACAGCTCGCATCATCGCCCGGGCGCAGGCGAAAACGCGTGTAAGAGACTTCCGCCAACTCGCCTGAATCCTGACCGGCGTTAAGATTTAAAGCCTCGCGCCCCGCAGGCGTGTTCGCATCATAAACCAGCGGCAAATCCGATTCGCCCAACAACGCATAACCGCCGCTCCCGGATTTTTTATCGGAAACAATATCTTTATCATGACGCCTGAAAGCATCCACCGCGACGACGATAAAAGCTGCGGAAGCGATGAGCGAGATGCAGAGCACGCTTCTAGCGGGACGCGACGTGGCGTTGCGAAATCCCATCCTTAGAACCGGCCACCAACCTCTTCCGGCAATCAAGCCTCCAGACCCGCGCCGCAGCCAAGCCCACTCGTAACAGAGCAGCGCGACGAGCAGCAGTGTCCCGCCCCCGAAAAAACCGGCGACCTGATTGATAATATTCAACGCCGCCAGCACGATCACAATCAAACCCAACGGGGCAAAAAGGGAAAAAGGGGAAAAGGGAAAAAGGGGAAAACGAAGAAACCGTCTTGTGCGTTTTGGTTTTCCTATTTCCCTATTCCCCTGTTCCCCTCTTCCCCCTTCTTGCCTTCCCCCGTGCAGGAGGCTGCGCGTTGAAACTCGCCTGAGCGTGCGCAATGTCCACATGATGCAGAGCAGCGCAGCCAAGACTCCGCCCGCCGCGCCGATGATTAAAGAGAGCGGAGAAATATGCAGCCGCAGCATCGTCGTCCCCACCGCGCCGACCCACCAAGTGCTGAGGCCGTGCATCATCAGCTTGCCGTAAGCAACTGCGCCAAGAAGTCCCAACAGGCTGCCGATGATTGAGAGCAAAAATCCTTCTGCGAGAAAGAGCGTGCGAATCCTGCTCGCTGGAAAACCGATGGCCTGCAAGGTTCCGATCTCGCGCAGGCGTTGCTCGACGCCGAGCTTGAAAAAGAGCGCGGCCAGCATCAGAGCCGAAACGACCAGAAAGAAGCTGAAGTAAAGAAAATATTCTCCGAAATTTGTCGCGCCGCGCGAAGCCTCTATGCCTTCGGCACGCGCCGGGTAAACAACGAAATTCATCTCAGCCGGATTTAGCTTCGCTCTCAAATTCGTTTGAAAACTTTCGAGCGCAGTCTGAAGCTGCGAAACATCCGGCGGAATCAGGCGCATCGAAGTGAGCTTGCCAAAACGCGTGCCCCACAATTCCTGTCCCTTCGACAAAGGAATAAAAGCCTTCGGCGTCGTGCGATAGTCGCGCCAGTAATCTTCGTCCTGTTTTCGTATCCGGCTCAGGTCAACCGGAAACGGCGGGTCCCAATCAGAGATGCTTTCGGATTGAGTGATGCCCGGATATTCCGGCACAAGGTCGCGGTCTGCCGCCGCGCCTTTAATCGGAACGATGCCCGCCAGCCGGAACTGCGCGCTCTGTGTCTTGAGGCTTCCGTCCGGCTGCCACAGGTAATATTCCAGCGTCACCTCGTCGCCCGTCTTCGCGCCCAGATCATTGGCCGCCCATTCATTCAAAATAAGCGGCGTAGGCTCTCCCGCCGTGCGCAGCTCTGCAAAGCGCTCGTCATCAATCGCCGTCACAATCGAATAAGGAATCTCGCGCTCGCCCGCGCGGATGCTGTTGGCAAGATAAGAGTTGACGGGCGCGACGCGCATCCCCATCTCAGTGGCGGTCGCATGCGCCGTCTCTGCGAGCGCATCATTAATCACCGCGCTCTCTGTTTCCAGCGAGAGACTGCCCTGCTCTTGCAAAGCGCGCAGGCTGACGCCCATGTCCGCGAGCGAGATTTTGTCTTTCAGGATTTTTTGCAATGAATCGGGCTTGGTTTCGCTTTGCTTTGCGGAGACCAGAACAGTGTTGGCTTTGCCCTCCTGCTCTAAATCTTTCTGTAATAATTGAAGCGGGACAAAGACCGCGCGCACGCTCGTTTGTTGTGGGCGAATGGAAAATTCTCCGAGCGCACTTGCGGGCAAAGCTTCGCGTAAAGTTAATCGCAAGGTGCGCCCGGCGTCATCTTTGCGCCCGTGCAGGGATTCAATGGAAATGTCGGACGGCTTCACGACCCTCAAGAGCAAAGCATCATTGCTCGCGGCTTTTAATTCTTCCGCCAGACTCGGGCTGATTAAAATCTCGCGGCCAGAGGGAGGCTGTCCCACGCTTCCATGAAATTTCCAGAAACGCTCGTCCACGCCGTAGACCAAGACATCCATCCCGCGCCGCCCGCTCTCTTCATGCGTGACGCTGCCTTCAAGCACGATGAGCGGACACGTCGCCCCAAAACCATCCGCCGCGAAACGCCCATCAGCCTGCATCTCGTATGCAAGCTGCTCGCGGAAAAAGTTTTGGGCAGAGACGACGTGGCTCGTGCTGCCGAGTCTTTGCAGGAAAAGGTCTCGCAAACTCGCGCGCACGGAATCGCCGACAAGAAGCGCACCCGCAAGAACCGCGACCGCAATCGCAACGCCCGCGATGACCGCCAGATTAGTGCGCCAGAAGTAGATTAGATTGCGTTTGAGAAGGGCAGATGTTCGCATCAATCAAAAGATAAAGGCGGAAGAGCGGAAAGATGAAAGCGATGCTATTAATAGCTTGGCTTTCATCTTTTCACCAGTTGTTGCTCATGCAATTCGTAGCGCGTGGGAAAGCGCGCGGCCAGCTCTGAGCTGTGCGTGACGACGATGAGAATCGTCTCCTGTTGCCTGTGCAATTCAAAGAGGAGCGAGGCGACGACTTCCGCCGATTTATGATCCAGATGTCCGGTCGGCTCGTCGCAGAGCAGCAGCAGCGGCTTCATCACTAAGGCGCGCGCCAGCGCGACGCGTTGCTTTTCGCCGCCGGACAATTCCGCAGGACGATGCGCAATGCGCTCGCCAAGCCCGACCTGCTCAAGCAATGCACGCGCCCTCGCCTGCGCGTCGTTACCGTCATCTTCCGCGACCAGCGTCGGCGTCAACACGTTTTCCAGCACGGAGCATTGCGGCAGCAAACAGTGGTCTTGAAACACAAACCCGATCTTTCGATTCCTGAACGCCGCCAGCTCTCTCTCTTTCAGCTCGAACGGATTCTGATTATCAAGCGTGACACGCCCCGCGCTCGGCGGCTCAAGCGCGCCGACGATGTAGAGCAAAGTGCTCTTGCCGCTGCCCGATGGCCCCATGATCGAGACGGCATCCCCGCGCGCGAGCGTCAGAGAAATGTCCGAAAGAATAGCAAGCGAGCCTTGCGGCGTCGGATATTCTTTAGTCAGATTGGCGACTTCGAGCAAACTTCAAAGCTCCTACGGGAAAAAGTAAGGGGAATAGGGTAAAAGGGAAACAGGGAAATAGGAAGCAGTGTCGCTTGTCCTCCATTTCCCTATTTCCCTATTCCCCTTTTACCCCTTCTTCATCCTGTTTATCCTGTCCATCCCTGTTTAATTCTTAAGCTGCACTGACACGCACGCTTTTTTGCCCTGTCTCATCCAACAGGCTTTCGTAAACTACGCATGCGCGGTCTGCCATGCGCGCGACGCTGTAATGCTGGCGGACTGCCGCTTGGCCGTTGCGGCCCAGCTCCGCCGCGAGCGAAGGATTTTGATAAATTTCAAGCAGGCCGTCGGCGAGGCTTTCGACATCATCAGGTTTGACGAGCAATCCGCCTTTTGTTTTCTCGACAATCTCTGTGAACGCGCCGCGCGCGGGCTGCACGACCGGGACGCCACAGGCCATCGCTTCGAGCAGGAAAATCCCTTTTGGCTCGTCGTAGGTGGCTGGCACGGAAAGCACGTCGAGGCCGCGCAGGAAATCTATTTTTTCAACACGATCCAAAATGCCGCGATAGTGAAACTCAT
>JACMLC010000562.1 GCA_014379795.1 Pyrinomonadaceae bacterium | reverse complement strand
GTTCACCGCGCTCAGGCACAGCTTTGGAGAGCTTTCGATCATGGTCGAAGATTTGGGAGTTATCACGCCGGACGTGGAAGCCCTGCGCGACGAGTTTAACTTTCCCGGCATGCGTATCCTGCAATTCGCTTTTGGCGGCGACGCGGGCAATCCGCACTTGCCGCATAATTACATCAGGAACGCGGTGGCTTACACGGGCACGCATGACAATGATACTACGCTCGGCTGGTTCAGGTATCTCAAAAAGAGCGCGGGCGTGGATGACGGCTCGCGTCGCGCGCGTGAGCATTGCTTGAAGTATCTCAACTCGGACGGCAAAGAGATTAACTGGGACATGATACGCGCCTCGCTCGCTTCGGTTGCGGACACTAGCGTCACGCCCTTGCAGGACGTGCTGGGCTTAGGCACGGAGGGGCGCATGAACCTGCCAGCGAGCAAGGGCGGGAACTGGAATTGGCGTTTTCAGGAGGGCGCGTTGACACAAGAGCTGTCCGAAAGGCTCAGAGAGATGAGCGCGCTTTACGGGCGCGTCGCGTCTTGAGGCTTATCAGAGCTTGTGCGTGACAGGCGCGCGATTTCTTGCGATACTCAGGCACACGAAGCTTTGGTATAGCATCACTTTCATCTAACAGGAAAAGTTTTGAATCGAGAACTTCCCATCGGAATTTTTGACAGCGGCGTCGGCGGCCTGACCGTCTATCGCGCGCTGCACGCGGCTCTGCCAAACGAGCATTTTGTGTATTTGGGAGACACTGCACGCATCCCTTACGGGACGAAATCTCTGGCGACGGTTGAGAGGTATGCGGTTGAAAATTCGCGTTTTCTGGACACGCGGGGCATCAAGCTGCTGGTCGTGGCTTGCAACACAGCATCCGCACTGGCCTTGCCCGCGATTCGGAAATGCGTCGGCGTTGATGTCATAGGCGTGATTGAGCCGGGCGCGAACGCTGCTGTCGCCGCGACGACGAAAGGCAGAATCGGCGTCATCGCCACCGAAGCCACAGTGCAGAGCGGAGCTTACAGCAAAGCCATCGCGCGGCTCGACAAAAATGCGCAGGTCATCGAGACGGCGTGCCCGCTCTTTGTCTCTCTGGCCGAAGAGGGCTGGGCTGACTCTGACGAAGCGCGCTCGATTGCCGCAAAGTATCTCAAAGACATCAAGCAGAGCGATGTTGACACGCTGGTCTTGGGCTGCACGCATTACCCGATTTTGCGGAGCGTGATTCAGGAGACCCTTGGCAAGGAAGTGCGCCTGATTGATTCGGGCGAAGCGACCGCGCTCTATGTCGTCACGATGCTTGAGACGAAAGACCTCGCGCGGCGCGACGGTGGCGAAGCGGCGGGAGTTGCGCGCGAGCGTCGTTTGTGCGACGACCTCGATCATTTTTATGTAACGGATGCGGCGGCGCGTTTCGCGCGGGTCGCGGAGAGATTTTTGGGCAGCGCGCCTTCGTCTTTGGAGGCGGTTGAAATCTGGGGGCAAGATGAGCTTTGCGCGAAGTGACGGACGCGGCGCGGACGAGTTGCGCGAGGTGCGCCTGACGCCCGGCTATTTGCCGCACGCGGAAGGCTCCGCGCTGATTGAGATGGGACGCACGCGCGTCATCTGCGCGGCTTCGGTCGAAGAGCGCGTGCCGCCTTTCCTGCGCGGGAAAGGGCAAGGTTGGGTGACTGCCGAATACGCTATGCTGCCGCGCGCCACCTTACAGCGCACGTCGCGCGAAACGGGACGCGGCGGCCCCTCCGGGCGCACACACGAGATTCAGAGATTGATAGGGCGCTCCATCCGCGCCGTTGTTGACATGCCTTTAATCGGCGAGCGCACCATCACGCTCGACTGTGATGTCTTGCAGGCAGACGGCGGGACGCGCACGGCTGCCATCACTGGCGCATACGTGGCCTTCGCGCTCGCCTGTCGCCACTTGATGCGCGCCGGAAAGATCACGCGCCTGCCAATCCGCAGCGAAGTCGCGGCCATCAGCGTCGGCATTCTGGACAAAACGCCGCTGCTCGATTTGAATTACACGGAAGACTCTCGCGCAGAGGTTGACATGAATGTCATCTGCGCCGGTGACGGGCGTTTTATAGAAGTGCAGGGCACGGCAGAGCGCGAGCCGTTCACCCGCGACGAGATGGACAACCTGCTTGAGCTGGCACGGAACGGCATCGAAAGGCTCGTGACCATTCAACGCAGCGTGCTGGAAAAGCAAGGATGAAAGGCAAGGATGAAGGCGGAAGGATGAAGGATGAAGGGCATGCTATTTGAGATGTGCAACTCAAGGTTCAATAGCATCACTTTCATCCTTCCGCCTTCATCCTTCATCCTTGCTTTTGGGCAACGACCACGCACGGACAAGGCATCGAAACGCTTGTTGTCGAATAATTCTTCTTTAACTTCATGCCCGCGAATATCTGTCATTAGTAATACTTTAAAAGGAGTTTAAGCCATGAGACGCCCAACCATCTCTCTTGCCGCTGCTATCCTGTTTGCGCTCTCGCTCTGCGCCGCTTCCGCCTCGGCGCAGTCGTGGACTTTTAGTGATAAGAATGTGGAGTACACGCTGGAATTTCCCTCTCCGACGTGGCGCATCGTCACGAGGCCGGATGGCCTGAGCCAGCAGGCAGAAATTATTTACGGCGACCGCCTCGACGGCCTCTTGCAGATACGCAAGGAGATGGTCGAAGGCAACGTGACTCCGTCTGATTTAGCGAGCAGCGACAAAGAGAATAAGCTGCGTTTCCGTCCCGGCTATGTGGATGGCAAAGAGGAACGCTTTGCCGGTCGCTTGAACGGAGTGACGGTCTCTTACGAATATACCAATTCCGGTAAGCCGATGGTCGGGCGCATCTATTATCTACAGGCAGACAAGCAGACCATCTACGTGCTGCACTTTACCGGCCACCGCGATAAGCTCGCGCGCATCCGCAATCAAACCGACTTGATCGCACGCAGCTTCGCCGTCAAATGAGTTTATAGAGTTTGGGGAGTTCGTAGAGTTCATGGAGTTAAATCGTCTTGCACTCTATAAACTCCCCAAACTCTATAAACTCTCTGAACTGTTTTTATGAGAATTAACCTCGCACACGGACTCGCTATCAAGTCATCGCCGATTAACGGCAAGGGCTGCTTTGCGACTGTTCACTTTCCCAGACGCAAGAAAATAGCGGAGTATGCGGGCGAGAAAATCTCGAACGCAGAGGCCGAGCGGCGTGCTGTCGGGCGGCGCAAGCTGCGCATCTGCGGCGTGGACGAGTATTACAGTCTGGACGGCGCACGCGGCGGTAACGGCACGCATTACATCAACCACTCCTGCCAGCCCAACTCCTTCGTCTCGATTCTTTACGGGCACATTCTCTTCTACGCCCTGCGCGACATCAATCCCGGCGAAGAAATCACAGTGGATTACGAATTAACGCTTCACCCCGACACCAAACGATGCTCCTGCGGCGCAATGAATTGCCGTGGAAAGATCAATAAGCAGTGACAAGTGACGGGTGACAAGTGACAAGATACCGTCAGTTCGACGTAATCAGGGTTAGGAGACCAGCCCGCGTTAGCGGGCGACCGCACGTAGCCCCATGCGTGAGCATGGGGAATCATGATGC
>JACMLC010000055.1 GCA_014379795.1 Pyrinomonadaceae bacterium | reverse complement strand
CGCAGGCTAAACCCTATGCGGTCTCCCCAACGGCCTTCGTCGCGCGCGTTGATGCTGAGCACGTTGTCGCCGTTCTTATTTTTCAAAACGCGATTGGCACGGGCTGCGCTTGCGCCAGCCACACGGACGACGAAACAGGTGCGTCCTTCATTCTCGAAAAAACCCTTGACGACATAAGCCAGAAAACCGTAGGGCACGTAGCTGCCGAACTGAGCTTGAAACTGCCGCCATGAATCAATCCGCACGGGAGCATCGAGCGGGCCGCGTTCGGCCAGCCCGACAAAGCCTGCGATGTCCGTCCGCACGCCGCTGAGCGGTGGCGCAGCATCGCAAAACTCGAAGTAAACGCCCGGTGTCAGATATTCAGGCACGCTGCTTCCTCATCCGCCTTCGATCAAATGGAGAGTGGAGTGGTCTGTTATGTCACCAGCTCAAGTCCTTCGTGAACCAGCTCGATTGTCTCAATCAACACATCGCTCGTCTTCGCGTTGAATGGCCCGCTGTCCCACTTACTGAGCCAAGCTTCGCGGATGCGCCAGCGCAGTACCTCGTTGCGCTCCTCGTCGAGGAGGATGATGTCTGCGCTGCGACGGATTGTGACGCCGTTGATAATTTGTTTGCGCCAGTCCCAGAGCGATTTGTCGCGTGTGTAGCCGCGCTTGAGCACGATGTTGGTGTACTTGCGCAAGCCCGGAAGCTTGCGCACGTTGAGGGTCGGGTCGGTTCCTTCGCGGTAATCTACGGCGTCGGTGTCGGTCGTCAGACCGCTGCACTCTGTAAAGCCTGCGCGGGCGACACCGTCAATCTCCACGAGGAAATTAAATTGATGATAAGGATCATCTCGCTTGCCAGTTTGAGCCATTGCCTGCTATGCCTCCTGTGGAAACTTCCGCAATCAACCTTCTTCGATTGATGAGCCGCCCGTCCATTGCCCGATGCGGAAGATCACGAACTCCGCGGGCTTCACCGGCGCGATGCCGACGAGAATGATGAGCCGCCCGTTGTCAATATCGTCCTGCGTCATCGTCGTGCGGTCGCAGCGGACGAAGAATGCTTCTTCCGGTTTCCTGCCTTGCAGCGCACCGTCGCGCCAGACGTTCGTCAGAAACGCCGACACAGTCCGCCGCACGCGCTGCCACAAAGGCTCGTCGTTCGGCTCGAAGACGACCCATTGCGTTCCCTGATCAATGGATTCCTCGATGTAGATGAACAGGCGGCGGACGTTGACGTACTTCCAATCCGGATCGCTCGTGATAACACGCGCGCCCCAGACCCTGTAGCCCCGCCCGGCGTCCCGGAAATCTCGCAGGACGTTGATGTTGACCGGCGACGGATTGAGGATGTCCTGCTCTTCCTTGTTGATCTTTTGTTCAAGGCCGGTGATGCTGCGCAGGACTTCGTTGGCAGGAGCTTTATGGACGCCGCGCTCGATGTCCGTTCGCGCGTAGACTCCGGCCAGATGGCCGCTCGGCGGCACGGGAATGTTCAGGTTGGTCAGCGGGTCGGACACCATGACGCGCGGGTAATAAATCGCCGCATACTTGGTGTCGTAGAGATTGCGCTGGCTCTGAATGTCACTGAGGCCGGGCGGTTTGTTGTCGGTCTTGGGCTGCGGGTCGAGGATGGCGAAACGATCCTTGAGCCGTTCACACTGTTCGATCAAAGCGTTCTGCACGACTTGATGCGTCGCCCCGGGCGCGGCGATGATGCTGATCTGGTCTATGTCTTCGAGCGCCTTGATGCCCGTCCGTTTGTTGGGGCCGCCGTCCACTCCCTTGTAATCCTGTGCGTCGGGAGCCGCAGTTCCGTCAGTGCCGGTCGCGGGGTCAAGCACGAGCTGCTGGCCGTCTGCGCCGATAGGAAAGAGGAAGGGGTGCGTGCTGGCCGGTGGCGCGCCCGTGATGCTGATGAGCGACGAACCGTTGTTGATGCGGTCTAGATAGTAGCGTCCGGGAACGTTTGCCAGCGTCAGCCCGCTAAACTGTTCCGTCACGCCCTCGAAGCTCACAGACAGCCGAAACTCCGTGGTGGAAACGAAAGTCTTGGTCGCGGGCGCGACTGGAGTTAAATCGGCAAGGGCTAAGACCTCCCCGTCAACGGTCAGGGCGTTGCCGCTGATGTTCAACACTTGCCGGTAGCGTTTCTTGGCGCCGGTATCAATCTCAACCCATGCCCCTTTGTAAAAACCGGCGGTAGATTTCAGGCTAAAGGTGTTCTGCCCGGCGACACCGGTGACGGGTGAACCGGGATCGAACTCGGCGCGCGACGCAGACTCATGCGAACTCTGAATCTTGAGGGTTTTGCCCCAACTGCCTGCATCCTTCGCCTTGATGATAAAGCTGTCCGGGCGGTTGATGGGCGGCGCGACGGGCGCATCGGGCAGTCCCGCAGAATTAAGCCCGACGATGCCGGTCGAGACGGTGGTGTAAGCGGCTTCAAACACCTCGGTCGCAGAGATGGCTGCCGTCGTCGTGATCTCCCCCGTCGTCGGGTTGATCTCTTTGACATCCAACACAGCCGAATCCTTCACTATGCCCAGCTTGTCCATGTGCAGGATTAACTTCGTTCCGGGCTGTATGCCGCGCATGCTTACCAGTTTGAGCTTGTCACGCGCCGTGGCTGGCTCTATCACCGTGTTCTCGCGCAGGCGTGTGACGATGCCGCCCTCGGTCGTGACCTGTGCGGCGGTGGCATCCGCTTTGTGAACGCGCATGATGTAGAGGCGTTTGCCGCCGTTGGAGAAAAAGCCGTCCACGGCGTAGGGCAGATAGTTGTGGCCGCTAAACGCAGAGCCTAGATCGAAGTAGCCGCCAAACTTGCGCTCAAAGTCCGCGAAGCTGGTGACTAACTCGGGCAGCCCTTCACGCACGCCGCGCAGTGTCATGCCGACAAAACCCGCCGTGCTCGTGCTGACTCCTTCGATTGGTTTGCTGCCGGTATCAACTTCCTCGACGTACACGCCGGGGGCTAAGTATTCAGGCATGGCTTCTCTCCTTAGCTTCTCTCTTGAAAGTCTCGAATGATTCCTTTTACCGCGCGCTTCGATCCGCTCAAGCGCGCCGCGCGGCCTATACTGGGGCCAGACGGAAATGTTCTTCGTTTACTAGCTTGCTGTAGTCGAGCAGCAGGATTCGCGTCACGCTCACGAAACCCGCAATCGAACAAGTTATCTGTGGAGGCGTCGTAATGACCTTTCCATTGATAATCTGGACTTTTGCGTTTACTTCTTCCTCAAAGCGATAGCGCCCCGCGCTGTCTGTGGTGGTCTGAAGGGTCAGACCATCGTGCTTGATTTCAACCTTTGCGCCGGAAATCGGCGATTCAGGATTCTTAGCTTCCACCACCAGCCCGCGCACATTGACCTTGTCGGCAGGCAACAGGACGAGACCGACATCAACCAGAGCAGTAGGCAGCGCGGGCGGTTCGGGATCGAAATCCGAGCCGGGTGGGAACAAGATCACTGGGGGGGTAAATTCCGCATGGCCTGTGCGATACATCGGCGATTGCGCGCTGATGTGCAGCTTCAGGCCGGTGAATTTTTCATATCCCGAAACCACAAACGTCCCGTCCGCCAGCACCTTTCCCACCACCGTTCCTTCTTCAGCCGTGAACTGGATTTCGCCGTCGAGGGGTCGCCCTGTGCCTTTGTGTAGGATCACGCCGGTCGCATATGCCATCTGTTTGATAACAGTTCCGATCATGGTCTTCAAAGCGATATTTTCAGCCTGACTGCCTGAATTCGAGCCGCTTGCGGCGCACCAGTTCGCCCGTCCGTTCGCGCTCGGAATCTATGTAAGCCACCTTCACTTCATAAGACACAGACAGGCGCAGCGGGCGCATAAACGAAGTCCAAAGCTTGTTGAGGTCTTCGAGGTTCAGCGGAGCCATCGTGATCCGCAACTCTTCCGCGCTGTCTTTGAGCACGCCCTGTAGCTCCGAGCCGTTGACCACAGCATTGTCGTAAAGAATCTGCATCGTCTTGCTCAAAACTCTGTGGTCGTTATCCGTGGACTTGGTCAAAGGTGTGACGAGATAGAACAGGTTCAAAGAGAGCGGCGGATAGCGCTGCGTGCTGGTGTTGAGCTGTTCGAGTGGGCGATTCTTCATGTCTCCGTTTTCCAGTACGCGGTACAGAAAGATTGAGAGATCATCGCCGATTGGCTTATCGTTTTCGATCAGCATGTAGGGCGGCTCGAATGTCAGTTGGGTTTCGGACAGAAAGATAGAGGCCAGCTCGCTGTCGAATTGTATCCGCGACCACAGGAGGGCGCGCAGCGTTTCATCAACCGCATTGACAACTCGATAGTCACTCATCCGTCTCTTTTTATCCGCGCCTCAAAATGTCACGCCTACCCGCCCTCCGGCTGGTGTGGCTGTTTTAGCAGCGTTGCGACTTCTCCGGCTTCGCTCGGGTTGATCCCGTAGTGGCTGCGCGCATCAGCGCCCTTGCGCTCAAGCACCAGATGATTCGCCACCAACTCCGTCAACACCTCTTTGACTTCCGC
The DNA here is from genome assembly GCA_014379795.1 of Pyrinomonadaceae bacterium. Taxonomy (GTDB): domain Bacteria; phylum Acidobacteriota; class Blastocatellia; order Pyrinomonadales; family Pyrinomonadaceae; genus JACMLC01. Next base: position 4,002 of record JACMLC010000055.1, on the reverse strand, counting down.
CGTCCCGCTAACAATCCTTTGCTCCAACAACCACCAGCCCACAATGCCTTCCAACGTATCTTGCGCATCCGGGTGCTCGACAAGATATGCCAGAATGTCATGTTTCATTTGCTGCTTGCTGGTGATGCACATACTCTAGCGGACAAAACCACGCTGGCTGATTAACTGCTCTCCCGCTGACTGCAATCCACAGGCCGTTCACAAACCAAGCGTATTTACTCAACTCGCTAAAGCCAGACAGGGCTTTTTTGTCCGCGCTCCTGACAACTTAAAGCAGCAAAACGGCTGCTGGCGCGGGCGCGCGGGGCAGGGCATTTTTGTCCTGGCCGGAGCTGAGATTTGTCCTGTTTAAGACTTTGCCCGATGTGGTCATTTTTTTTGAACTTCACCATTGACAGATTTCTCGTCTCGGACGTATTCTGCCGTTGCAAAATTTCTTGCATCTTTCAAAGCGTTCACTCTCGTCGTCCTGCTTCTCTTAAACAGGCCAACGAGAGCTTAATCGTCACCAATCCAAATAGTGGGAGTTATCAGTAGTATCTCTTGTGCGGGAGAGTGCGCTACTTTTCCGATATGCTTCTTAGAGAAATGCGAAGGAACGAAGATAGGTACTGAGTTGCATACTTTTCTTTAATCCTTCTGCAAGTCTCCTCGCAGGTCGCAGATGCTCACGCTCCGCGAATGTCTTATCGGTAAACGCTCCGGCGCAGCCTGATTTTTTGAGGCATCGAAGCCGGGGTCGAGTAGTGTAGCTTCTACCGGACGCTCAAACAGGCGCTTGTGCCCCTTGCAGTTGTTGCACAGGTCTCGCCAGAAATCTAAACCCGGCGGAAATGGTAAGTTTCAAACTACGCGCTTCTCTGTGCGCGTGTTTCCGTCCCTGACGCCGGCCTTTTATCCAACGGTACTCGAAGAGGTTTTCCATACTCATGCAAAGCAGATAAGACATGTCTGTCATGTTTGTTGCCCGCTGAAGTTGGTGCTGCCCCTCGCTGGCAAAGGTGAGACAGATGGATACACAGAAAATCCTCCTGCTTAATTTCGACTCTGAAGGAGAGTTGGCGAAATCGCTCACAGCCATCCTTGAGACCGGCCTCAGCCGGAGCGTTCAACTCCAACTTGTGTGCGCCAGTCTCGACGAGTCGTCGCCGCTTGAACCTGTTCCAGCTCATCAACAAATCGCACACGCCCGCGCCGCTTTGCTCATACTGGTTTTATCTCAATCTCAATTGAAGCGTGCGAAACGATGGATAGAGCTTAATCGCCGGAAACAGTCCGAGCAGCCGATCATCGTAATTGCCGAAGTCAGCGCGCCGGAGGAATTGTTGGAGCTGCTCAATTGCGGGGCGGCGGATTTCATTACTCCACCGCTCAAGTCTGTGGAAATTCTTCCGCGTATCTGGCGCGTGCTCCAACAGGCGCATCAGAGCCAACCAGAGACAAACGCGCTGAAGGAAAAGCTCGGCATGAAGCAACTGATCGGAGAGAGTCCGGCGCTGCTGGCTGAGACAAAGAAGATTCCTTTAATCGCCAGATGCGATGCCAGCGTTTTGATTTCAGGAGAAACAGGAACGGGCAAGGAATTGTGCGCGCGTGCGATTCACTATCTCAGCCCGCGCTCGGATCATCCGTTTTTGCCGGTCAACTGCGGCGCGATTCCGACCGAACTGGTCGAAAACGAACTCTTCGGCCACGAGCGTGGGGCATTCACAGATGCCTACAAATCACAGCCGGGTTTGATTCAGATGGCCGCTGGCGGCACTCTGTTCCTGGATGAAATTGATTGTCTGCCGTTGCTCGCACAGGTCAAGCTGCTGCGTTTTCTACAGGAAAAAGAGTATATGCCGCTCGGTTCGGCGAGGACCTGTAAGGTAGACGTGCGCGTGATTGCAGCGTCAAACGCGAAGATTGAAGAAGCCGTAAGCGCTGGCAAACTGCGCCCTGACCTGTTCTATCGCTTGAATACAATCCCGCTGGCGCTGCCGCCGCTTCGTGACCGTCGCGAGGACATTGCGACACTCGTGCGCCACTTCCTCACATTCTATTCCAAGCTTTCGGGCGACCAGCCTGTGACCTTCTCCGATGACGCCATCGAGATGTTGATGCGCTATGAATGGCCGGGCAACGTGCGGGAACTTGAGCACTTAATCGAACGCACCATTGTTCTGTCGGAACATAAATACATCACTGCGAAAGACCTTTCCTTTCCCTTTACGGAATCCAGCGCACAACCCATGACGTTCCAGCAGGAGAAAGCCAAGTTCGTCGCACAGTTTGAGCGCACATACATTCAAGGACTCCTGCTGACCCACAAGGGCAACATCACAAGCGCCGCTCGCGCCGCCTGTAAGAATCGTCGCGCCTTCTGGCAACTAATCCGCAAGCATCAGATTGACGTGAGAAGTTTTAAGTCAACGTCCTGAGATTGAATTTACGAAATCAAACGCGGATCAAAGTCGAAAGGCTCCGGCGGGTCAATCACGAGTGAGGCGTAGTCCGGGTGCAGCGGGTTGAGCAAATAATTGCTCTCGGTCTCAATCATTACGCTCGGCACTTCCAACACGACCGATGTTTCAGCAGCCATCCACGCGCCCCCGAGAAACTGTAGTTCCGAAGGAGACGGATATGTACGCCAGTTGGCAGGCAGTCGCGAACGATCCAGCGAAGTGACAAGAGAGTCATCAAAATGCGCGGCGCAGCGTGAGTAGAAGGCCAGCATACTGCTCTTTCCCATGTGCGCCAGAATTTCGAGCGCAGCAAGCGCCAAGCTCTCCGAAGTATAGACCATCCGTAAGCCGGGGCTGTTCCAGCGACCGCCGTAGAGACGTGCGCCTTCGCCGTCGAAGGCATGCGCCGCGTACTTCGTCTTGACGATTCGCCAGCCCGTCGGCATCAGGAGAAGACTCCATGCTCAAGCCTGCCGATTAGATATTCGACCTCACGCGCGCCCAACTCCGTCTTCGCCACATTGAGCGGAACGGCGCCGCCGAGCGCAGGCTGCGCAGAAGAGAGCCATGTCCTCGCGGCCACCGCATCGCCTTCAAAGAGTTCAAGCGCACTTCCAAATAATCTTGAGGCACGTAGCGCCCTATCCGATTCGTCCGGCTGAAGCCGTCCCTCCTCTTTCCTCCTGCTCAGTGTCCTGGGCCGCACCTGAATCAACTCTGCAAACTCTTCACTCGTGAGCGCCATGTTGCGCCGGAGCCGTTCGACCACGCGAAAGGGCAATCCCTTCTCCACCTGCCGGATAAGGTGAAGCGTGTCGGACGGTTCGAGTCCCAGTAGCATAACGTATGCGTGATGAGTTCCCCTCTCACCGCTCGATACACTCCGGCGAAAAGTCTCGATGTCAGCCGTCACTTTCGTTGATACCCGTCCTTCCGCATGAGCCATCTGTAGAGCCTCTCTGATTCAAAGATTGATTCGCCATCTGGCGCAATTATAAATGCCAAATGGCAAATGTGGCAAGCTTGTTGATCCGAACTAGCTTTTAGGGATGCAATGTCAGCACATTTTGTCTCTAACTCTGCCCCTCCCCTTAGCAAATAAGCGTTAACTGCCCTTCGCTATATAGTTAGCCATCATGAACGTGGTTCGCCACCACGGATGAAAATGAGATTGAGTGAGTGTATCCTTGCCACGGTCATCGGCGGACAGAAGGTCGAAGCATCCTGGTGCCGCGAGCCCGTTAGTTAGCCTGACCGGAGAACCTTGACAGGCACCACCCACTGTTGCCGCCCCTCGTGGGTGAGCACGCATAACAGACTCTTTTGAGCAGAAGGTTCTCACGCCGATGTCCATCAAGCGGAGGACGTGATGGAGATTATCCACGCCTGTTGCTGTGGCCTCGACGTACATGCCCGGACGGTGGTCGCCTGTCTGATCAAGCATGGGCGCAAGCAGACGCGCACCTTCTCGACCATGACGGACGAGTTGCTGCGCCTGTTGGACTGGCTCGTGTCGGAAGGCTGCACGCACGTAGCGATAGAGAGCACGGGCGTG
>JACMLC010000561.1 GCA_014379795.1 Pyrinomonadaceae bacterium | reverse complement strand
GATAAACATTAAGATTGTTGCTGATGATAACGCTTAAGCAAGCTTTGCGGCAGATTGCGACATACAAATTAACACGCCTGCGCTGCTTGACGACGCTCAAGTAAATTTAACAGAATTGTTTTACTCTCGCACGGCGAATAAATATACTATCCTGCGCTTGCGCCTTTGCCGCGAGCCGTGAGATTTTATCCGTTCCTGCATTGCTAATCTTGAACCTGTACGGAGCTAAAGATGAAACGTTGCCCTACATGCAATCGCACGTATGCTGATGACGCACAGAAATTTTGTCTCGATGATGGAACGACCCTGACCCAAGAGACAGCCGCCCCCTTTGACCCGCAAGCGACTCTCGCGATGACGCCCGGCTCGCAGCCGACCACGCCGCCATCTAACCCTTATGGCTCAGGCGCAGGGCAGAGTCCTTATGGTTCAGGCGCGGGCCAGAGCCAGCAGCCGCCATCATGGACGCCGACACCCACGCCGCCGCCATTCACCCCGCCGCCGCCGGCAGCGCGCAAGCGCAGCATCTGGCCCTGGGTACTGGGCGGCGCGGCTGTGCTGCTCATAGGCTTTGTCGGGATCATCATCGCCGTTGTGCTGCTCGCAGGCAACAGCAATAACTCCAACAATGCCAACAGCAATTCAAACAACTCGAACAATCGGGCGAACACGAACACGAACAAGAATACGAACACGCGGCCTCCGGGCACGGTGATTACCAGCACGGATAGCGACAGCCAGATCACAGTCCCGGCGGGTTGGACTTCCACGACCGGCCTGAATTCTAAGGCCACGCTGCAAGCCTCTAACAAGCCCAAAGAACTGTACTTGATTGTCCTCAGCTATAACAAAGCCAACTACGGATCAATGACCCTTGACACGCATGCTGAACAAACGCTTGATGAGATTAAAAATCAGGTGTCCGGTCCGACCATCACCGGCCCAACCAGCATGACTATTAACGGTCGCCGCGCCGTGCAGAACGAAGTTCGCGGCATCAGCAACAACTACAATGTCGTTTACCTGCACACGACGGTTGAGACCCCAAAAGCATTTCAGGAGATTGTGGTCTGGACGCTCGCATCTTCCTATGATGATAACAAGGAGACGCTTCAGGACATCATCAACAGCTTCAAGTAGGTTTGAAACCCGCCAGAGTTGAGCGAAGAGATAAAGGTCAAGAGAAACTTTCGGAGCGCGCTTTGGCTGAAGTCTCCGGGATCAACAGATTATGGGCTTGGTCGAAGACGTTGCTTACACGGTCAAGTCTTCCGCTCCATAATGTTGCATCCGGCTTCACGGGTACTTTATGCTGCTTTGATAAATGAGCAGCTACGATTCCGGGCGGATTCTGATTGTCGAAGATGATGCGGCGCGGTGCGAGTGGTTTCAGGAGAAATTTTCACATCGCACGCTGGATGTGACCTGCGATGTGCGGCAGGCCGTGGTGTGGCTCGCAGAGCGCGACTATGAAATGATTTTGCTCGACCATGATTTGATGGAAGAGCATTATTATTCCGACGAGCCGGATGACGAGCGCACCGGATATGCTATCGCCGCGTGGCTCGCAGCGCATCCGGACAGGCAGCGCGCGGCTCTGATTCTCATCCATTCTCTCAATTACTTCGGCGCAGACCGTATGCTGAGCATCCTGCACGAAGCTGGCCGCGACGCCGAGCACGTTCCCTTTTCTTACATGCAGGCGGGCTTGAGATTTTGATTTGCCTCTGAAGATGAAAGAGAGGAGGACGCATTCAAATGCGCCCTCCTCTCTTTCTAAAAACTCTTCGACTTCAAACCAAGCTTTTACAGCCCGCGATACTGAAGCGAGAGCGAGTCCATGCGTGCGGACTGGCCTGCGGTGAATTTGTACATGCAGGCGTCGTCCGAATAGTCCATAAAGTTTTCAATCGGATCAAGTCCGCTCTGGGAGCAGGTGTTGCGCCCGGACGGGCAACCGAATGCCGGTGAACGCTCGCGCGCGGTGTCGCTCACGTAATCGTTATTCGTCGAGCAACCGCCCTGAAACGTGTGATAGAGACCGAGCCAGTGGCCAATCTCATGCGTCGCCGTGTCGCCCAGGTTGTATGGAGAAGCGGTTCCGCCCGGCACTGACGAGTAAAGAAGGACTACGCCGTCGTCCTGCGGGTCGCCCGCATACCACCAAGGGAAGGTCGCCCAGCCGAGCAAGCCGCCGCCGGGGCTTGCCGAATAGATATTGAGCGTGTTCGCGCCGCCGACTCTTAAGGCCGCTTTGGCCTGTGCCTCGGCAGAAGAACCGGAACCCATCGTGAACCAAGTAGAGTTGGTCGTGCGCGTGACGCCCGCCAGCACGAATCTGAAAGGCGTGTTAAAGCCTCCGGTCGCGCTGCTGAACGCGTTGTTCAGCACGTTAATCTGTGAGTCAATCTGTGATTGCGGAATGTCGCCGTTCGAGATGCCGCTGCCCCGGTTGATAACGTGCCAGTAGACAGACACTGTGACGGAGCCGCCGGGTCTCTCATCTTCGGCGCTGCTGCCGCGCTCTTTCTGGAAACGCGCCAACGCGTTGTCAATCTCAGAAGCTTCAATCTCATCTACGAACTTAGTCGAGCAACGCGCGCCGCTATCAACAAAAGCCTTCTTGCTACGCCACTCATGGCCATTTAGAACAAACGTTCCTTCATCTGACTGCTGAATATCGTTTTGGCCGCCCGCGCGCCCGGTGCCCATCCACCCGCCGTCTTGAGCCTGTGCGTTGTGAGTTGAGCGGGTGACCACCAGCGTGAGGGCCAGCGCCACGAGCGCCAGCACGATTAATACCTTTTGTTTCATTCGTCCTCCTAGAACTTCCTGTAAATCAGGGATGGTGAGTAAACTTGTCCACTGAGAGAGGAAAAAAATCCTTCTCCCACACGAAGCGCATCAGCGAAAAAGATGCCGAATAAATAAATGACAACTTCCAATCAATTTTTAAGTTAGTCGGAGGAAAGAACAGCCCTGTGTCGCTCCCACAGCTAAAGGCCGTTCTTTAGAGCAAGTAGCTACCGTAGCAAAAAAGCTTGCAGTGGCCGCCGAATGTTATAGATGACCGTGAGGAATCTGTCAACCGGAGACAGATGAAAAGAAAGGGGAATGGGTAAATAGGGGAATGGGGTAATAGGAAGAAAAGACATTCATCCCTTGCTTCCTATTCCCCCATTCCCCTATTTCCCTATTTCCCCTTCCTTTCTAAAATCTGCTGCTGAGAAGCTTGCGCCCTTCTTCGGTTGCCTCTTTATATTCTGGAATGTATTTCGGATTCGGCTTCATGTTGAGCAGAAAGTCTAGTTGCTTGCGCGCGTCGTCTTTGCGCCCTGTGGCAAGGTAGGCTTCGGCCAGACGCAATCTCAAAAGCGGGTTGTCGTCGCCGAACTTCAAACCCTTTTCCAGATTCTTGACGGCCTGCTGTGGGTCGCCGCCCATCAGTCTGGGCAATTCGAGGTCAACCTGCCCGAGCACCATGTACGCGCTGCCGCCCTGATAACTTTCATCTAATTTGATGACAGCTTCCATCTCGCGCTTGATGTCTTCCGCGTCGGCAAGCCCGCTCAGCGAGCTGCTTTGCGCGCGTCCGCCCATGTTCGCGCCGAACCAGAAATGGCCTTCCGGCTTTTCTGCCTGCAAACGCACCGCAGCCTCGCCCGCCTCTACGCCCTCACGAAAAGCGTTATCGCGCTCGTTTTCATCTTTGGTATGCGCGCCGAGATAATAATTGAACTGCGCGAGCCGCCATGCGACATCGTAACTCTGAGCATCCGTCGTGCGCGCGTTCCGCAACAAAGCCACCCCCTCCCGCAAACGCGCCAAATCTTCACGCTGCTCGTAAAGCTGATCGACGCGCGTGAGAAGTTCGGGCAGGGGAACCGCTGCGGTCGGCGCGGCAGCGGAAGAAGGCTCTGGCGGACTTGAACCGCACGATAAAGAAGCGATGGCGATGATGGCGAGCGCCGTCATACAAAGCTGCCGTCTCACGGATAAGTTTATATTTTTCATATTGTTGCTGCGAATCATCCTGTTTGCTTTCACCTATCTTATGACAATAATGTTACATTACAGCTTACCCAAAAATCGCAGAATAAGGTATATTTCACTACACTGCATTCATGTCCGTAAACTTCTCCGGCGCGAGCTGAGAAAAAATCTGGCGCGCTCGGAAGCTTTGGAGGATGATGTGGCAGCCGCTGCATTCTACGACCTAGAGGGAACTCTAGTCAGCACTAATCTTGTACACACCCTTGGGTTCTACTCTAAGAACCAGCAGGGCTTGCTTCGCACTGTTACCAAAAGCGCCTCGACGCTTTTGAGCATTCCCCTCTTCGCGGCGACAGACCAGTACAGCCGCAAAGTTTTCAACGACCTCTTTTTCAAACGTTACAAAGGCGAATCGGAAGACCGCCTGCGCTTCTTCGCAGAGCAATTGTTTGAAGATGTTTTGAAGCCAGCGATCTTTCCCGGCTCATACGAGCTGATTGAGAAATCGCGCAGCCTCGGACTCAGGCAAGTCGTCGTCACGGGCGCGCTCGACATTTCCGTCAAGCCTTTAATGAAACATTTCGGAATCACAGACTATGTCGCGAACCATCTGGAATTCGTCAACGGCATCGCGACCGGCAGGCTGCTTCCGCCCGTTCTAGCCGCCGCCACCAAAGCCTCTTGGATCAGAACATTCGCCGAACGCGAAGGCATCAGCCTCAGCGACTCATACGCTTACACAGACAGCATGTCCGATTTGCCCATGCTCTCTGTCGTCGGCCACCCGGCAGCAGTCAACCCGGACCTGAGATTAAAACAGACCGCCCTGCATCACGATTGGCCGGTTTTGAATTTGAAATAG
>JACMLC010000560.1 GCA_014379795.1 Pyrinomonadaceae bacterium | reverse complement strand
GCCCTTGAGCCGCACACGCGCTCGCGCCTGCTCTACGCCGCAGATGCAGTCACGCGCTTTCACGCCCCCGTCATCATCCTCACGGGCGAGCGCACCTCCAGCGCGGCTGAAATTTTCGCCGCGACCTTGAGAGAATCCGGGCGCGCACGCATCATCGGCACAAGCACCTGCGGCTGCGTCCTCGCCATCCGCCGCCGCCACACCTTGCCCGACGGCGGCGCGCTCGACATCAGCGAAATGGACTATCGCACGCAGGCAGGCACGCGTCTCGAAGGCGCGGGTCTTGTGCCGGATGAAAAGATTGAAGTTGAGAGAAAAGATTTACGCGACGGTCACGACCGCGCGCTTGAGCAAGCCATGAAGAGTTTGAAAAGCAACACCGGCTTAGCGTTGCGCTGAATATGAATGCAATGTCCCTTCGGTTCAAGCCGCTTCGTGGCTCTTGACCTTGGGAATAATGCGGACATAATCTCAAGGCCATGAATTATCGAGACTACATTACCATTGACCCCAACAAGCGCGGCGGAAAGCCCTGTGTTCGTGGCCTGCGGATTACGGTTTACGAAGTGCTGGAATATCTGGCTTCAGATATGACCGAAGAAGAAATTCTTGATGATTTCCCTGACCTCACACGCGAAGACCTGAAGGCGTGCATTGCCTTTGCGGCTGACCGTGAACGTAAGCTCGTCACTGTGCCAACAGTATGAAACTGCTCTTTGATGAGAATTTGTCACACAAATTAGTGCGACTTCTGGCAGACCTCTTTCCTGATTCAGTTCATGTGCGCGATGTTGGTTTGAAAGCGGCGGATGATCCTTTGGTTTGGGACTATGCTAAGAACAACGATTTGATGATTGTCTCGAAAGATTCAGATATGCACCAGCGAAGTTTTGTGTTTGGGTATCCGCCGAAAATCGTATGGGTACGCTTGGGCAACTGCTCAACTTCCGATGTTGAAAGACTATTGCGAAGGCACTTCGCTGCCATCAAAGCATTTTACGCAGATGATTATGCATCGTTTCTTAGTTTATCTTGATGAAACATACCCAATATCTCATTCGCGCCGTCCGCCCGACAGCATTCCTCTCATTCTAGGACGGAGGCTCTGAGGAGGACTCGCCGATGAAGTTGCCGGACAGTTATCCCATAAAATCTTCCCGCCGTCGCTTCATACATGATCTGGTCATAGCCGGTTCAGCTTCTTGCCTCTCGCCAACTCTTTTAAACGGATGCACAGTGATGACGCAACAGCACAGCAAGGCTTCTTCCAGCGAGCAGAAAAATACTGTTATGGATCAGGCGCTTGAGATATTTTCACGCACGGGGCCGGAGTATGCGAGCAGCCTCTCCAATCACGGGCCGATGGCGGCTGAAGCTCTGGTGGCTCTGGGGCGCCATGAAGCTGTGATTCCGTGGGCTGAGCGATACAAGCGCAAGCTGCGAGAGCAACCCGAAGCACGCAATGCAATCGCTCGTCAAGAATGGCGAACAGCCCTTGGCGACTTCAATCGCGCCGGAGATTGGGTTGCCTTTTTCAATCTTGAGCTGAAAGAAAACTCCTGGCGTTCAATGTTGGGCGAATGGCTCCCGCAACTTGCGCCGGGTTTGGCTGCGGCGGCAGCACACGGGCTGCTGCGCACGGCTCACGCGACGCGCAGTCTGGCTCAAATGGACACCGCGTTGCGACAACAGGAATTGGCTCAAGGCTTGGCTTACTGGGCTGCGCGTTATCAAATTCTGCCACTCACGCTCAAGCAAAAGTCCGCAGGCTTAAAGCCGTCGCAGGCTATCAAGCAAGTCAAGACACTGCCGCCCGAACAGCGCAAGGGCGGACTGATCTCCACTTCATTGCGCCAGCTTGATGAGTTTCCCCCGTTCGCGCCCGTCGCCAATCTGGTTGATGCAGAGGGAGATGCTTCACGCTTTCTCTCCGACCTCACGGAAACTTTCGCTGCCCTTTATCTAGCGAACCCAACGGAAATTTTCTCCTTCGTTCACGCCGTTACAGGGCCGAGCGCGATACGGCTGTTGCTGCCCTATGTCAAACCGGAAGAGACGCCGGACATGTTGCGCTACGGCTGGCAGGCGGCAGCCGGACTCTATGCCGCTTTCGGGCACGCGCCCGCTGCCGACACGTTCAAAGAGGTAGAGCAGGACAGAGATGATTTGATTGACCGCTCAGTGGCGGCACGAGACGAGCACGCGGTCAAATTTACAGAGGCTTGCCTGCGCGAATACGCTCTCAATCCAAAGCCCGTCTACTTATTAGCGGCACGTCACGCGGCGGATCACTGGGCTTAGACTTTAAATATTTCAAAGCATGTTCTTTGCCTGTTCGCCATGCTATTATCCCGCCCGATGCGCTGAAGCTAACGAGCGCGAATCCTAAAAATTATGCTGTACCTGTCTCAAGTCTTGGGTCGTCCGATACGCGATCTTGAAGGCGAGCGTGTGGCGACGATCAAGGATGTGATTGTGCGTCTCGGCGAGGAAGACCATCCGCCGGTGACGGGCTTGGTCGCGCGTTATCGCCGGAGGGATTTTTTTCTTCCGCGCCCGCGCATCTCGGAATTTAACGAAAAGGGCGCGCGGCTCAATGCGGACATTCTTGACCTGCGGCCTTTCGCGCGGCGCGAAGCGGAAGTTTTGCTGGCGCGTGACGTGCTTGATAAACAGTTGATAGACGTGGACGGCAAACGTGTGGTGCGCGTCAACGATGTGCAATTAATAAATGCCGGTAACGAGTGGCGCGTGATGGGCGCGGACGTGAGCCTGCAAGGATTGTGGCGTCGTTTGACGCCGCACAATTTTATCGGGACGAATCGCCCTGTCGAAGTGATTGACTGGGCGGATGTCGGATACCTCGCGACCGATGCCGCGACCGTGCAGTTGAAGTCAACCAGAGACAAGCTGGCTCGCCTGCATCCGGTCGAGATTGCGCGGCTCGCAGAAGCTCTCTCTTATCATCACGGCTCTGAAATAGTCGAATCGCTTGACGACGAGACGGCTGCGGAAACTTTGGAAGAGATGCCAGCCGAACGTCAGGCGCGCATCATCGGCGACATGGACGAAGAGCGCGCGGCGGATATTCTGGAATGGATGTCGCCGGACGAGGCGGCGGACGTGCTCGGCGATTTGCCGGAAGAGAAAGCCGAAGACCTGCTCAATCTCATGGAAGACGAAGAGCAGGCGGATGTCGCGGAGCTGCTGCCTTATGAAGACGACACGGCGGGCGGACTGATGACCACAGAGTTTGTCACGCTGCCGCGCAACCTGACCGTCGGCGAAGCCTTAGCGCGGCTGCGCGAGATGGCTGAAACGCCGAACATGATTTATTACCTGTACGTCGTCGAGCAGGAAGAGTCTTGGAAGCTGTGCGGCGTCATCGCCCTGCGCAGTTTGATTCTGGCAGAGCCTGACGCGCCGCTCAAAGAGGTGATGCGCGAAGAGTTTCAGAAGGCGCACCCGGACGATGCCGCGCGCGAGGTGGCGCAGAAGATTGCCGAGTACAACCTGCTCGCGCTACCCGTGCTGGATGACGCGGGGGAAATCTTAGGCATCATCACGGTGGATGATGCGATGGAGCTGCTGCTGCCGAAAGGCTGGCGACAGCGTCTTCCTAAATTGTTTGGTTAAGCGAGAGCTGGCGCTATGTAAAGTAAGTCTTTTGTATTGCCACTAGCTTTAGCTAGTGGACAAATAGCCTTCCAAACATCGGCTTTAGCCGAAGCATTTCGGCTAAAGCCGACAGCTATCTTGGCATCTGTCCCACTAGCTAAAGCTAGTGGCAAGTCAACAGCTTTTTAACTTCTCCGACCGAACTTTGATTGAAGAGTCACCCTCGTTTGGCACGGGTTGTGATAATATCCGACCGTCTCAAAAATTTTAGCTGCAATTCTTTTATGAAGGACG
>JACMLC010000559.1 GCA_014379795.1 Pyrinomonadaceae bacterium | reverse complement strand
TCATGAACTGCTTTACGCCGGACAGGCTGCCCGTCATCAGCGGTCTGGCGAATGCTTACGCCGTCTGCGATCACTGGTTCAGCTCAGTCCCGACGCAGACGTTCCCCAATCGCTCTTTCGTACACGCGGCGACCTCTTCCGGCAACGTCATCAACATGTGGAAGACCGGAAAGCATTTCTGGGATGTAGGCATCTTTATCAACCAGACCAAGACCATCTACAACATGCTGTACGACGCGGGCGTCAGTTGGAAGATTTACTACGGCGGGCCGTTGTTGATGTGTAACGCGCTGCTGATACAGGATGAGCTGTGGCCGTTTCTGCTTTTGGGCGACTACATCTCACCGATGGAGCAGTTTCTGAAAGACGCGCAGAACGGGCTGCCCGCTTATTCCTTTATCGAGCCGAACTTTTTGTGCAGCCAGACATACGGCCCTGAGAATGACATGCACCCGGCCTTTGCTGTGATAGATACGGGCGCGCCGACGAATGCGCTCTACGGTGATGAGCTAATCAACACTGTCTATAACGCTCTGTTGCAAAGCCCGGATTGGGAGAGCACGCTGCTCATCATCACGTTTGACGAGCATGGAGGCTGTTACGATCATTTTCCGACTCCGCCGCCAACCGCTGTTTCACCAGACGGCGTGGTCATTCCGCCGAACGTTCCCGGCGGCAGCGGCTTTGAGTTTAATCGCTTCGGTGTCCGCGTTCCCGCCGTCTTGGTCTCGCCGTTGATTCAGCCGGGGACTGTTTGCAACACACAATTCGATCACACCTCTATCATCAAGACCGTCTCGAATCGCTGGCTCGGCGGGCAAAGCCTGACGGCGCGCGATGCCGCAGCGACGGACGTGAGCGAAGTTCTGACCATTCCTTCATCGAAGGCTCGCACTGACAAGCCGACTTTCACGCCGAATCCGCCTCCGCCATTTACAGGCTGCGGCGTACAGCCGCTCTCTGACTTGCAACGAGCGATGGTCGCGGCGGCGGCTCAGCGTCTGGCGCACAAAGCAAAGGAATTAATAGAGCTTGGCCTGATTGAGACGACAGAGCATGCGACAGCCGCGCTTGATGAGAGAGAGCCGAGAGTGCGTCAAGGTTGAAATCAAACAGAGAGCGGGGGCAAGTCCACCTTCCAGACCTTTGAGACTGCGCGGCTTGAATCATTCAAGCGACATCAATTTGCAGGTCAGGAAGAGGGGCTTGCCCCCGCTCTCTAGCTTTATTTTAATTTGAGATTATTTGTCAATCTCCGGCTTAGCCGGAAGCCCTGCGCCGCCCAGATACTTAATCAGAATCACTTCATTGTGCAGCTCGTTGTAGACCATCTCGTCCACCATCTCGCGGGCGATGAGGATGCCGAAGCCGCCGGGACGCATGCCTTGAGCTTCGCGGTAACGCTCGTGCTGCATCGGGTCGTCTTCCGGGTTGAGGATGGCCGCGTGATAGAGCGATTCGATCTTGAAACCTTCACCGGGGTCTTTGATGCGATAGATGATGACGCGCGGCGTATGCAGAAAGCCGACTTCGACAAACTGCGAGGGATCGCTTTTGCCGCCATGCTCGATGGCATTGCGCAACATCTCTCGAAAAGCATAAGTCACATTCTCGCGCGTCTCCTGCGGAAGATCGGTTGTCAGTTGCGCCATCATTCTTTCCAAGGGATCAATCGCCATCGGGTCACACGGGACGCGCAGCTCTATCCATTCCGGGCGCGCAGAGAGGACTTCGATCCTGATGTCCTGCGGAATCATCTCAAAGGCTGCATGGACGGCGGCCAGCAGTTGCACGATGTCGAAAGGCTTGGCTAACAAATCGCACGCCTGATCGCGCAGCGCGCTGATGGCCGTCTCAGGCGTCGTCAAGGCTGTCATCACGATGACGCGCAAGTCCTGATGCGTCTCGCGCAGCTGCGAGAGCATCATCAAGCCATCCATCTTTGGCATCATCACATCAAGCAAAGCCAGATCAACTTCTTCATGCGCAAGAATCTCAAGCCCCTCGAAAGCATCGTGCGCTTCCAAGACCTGATAACCCTCGCGCCTGAGCGCAAAGCCGATCAGCGCGTGCAGCTCCGGATCATCATCCACGACCAGAATTTTTTTAGCCATCTTACTCCCCGGGGTACAAAGTAAGGATGAAGGATGAAGGCGGAAGGATGAAAGGCATGCTATTCAGACGTGAGCCGTTCATCTTTAACAGCATCTACTTCATCCTTCATCCTTCCGCCTTCATCCTTGCTCTTCGGACATCGCCAGAAAAAGTGCGTCGGTTGCGACTTTGCGATTGATGTTGACTTCAAGCTGGCGGCGATGCGTATCAATCTGAGTGAGCCAGCGCGCGGCGCGACGACTCTCAAGCCGCTGGCCGATGCGCGTGAGCTGTTCGCGCAAGTCCTGATGTGTCAACTGTTCGGCGGGCGCGCCGAGCGAGACAGCCCACACGTCATGCACTAAGGTTTCCAGCATGCTCAAGCGCGGCTCGTACTCGTCCTTGCGCTTGGCGTCACACAATTCTTCCGCCGCACGCAACAGCCGCGCGCGATCTTTCGTGACCGCCAGCGCGTCCAACACGCCCAGCATGGCCTTGCGCTGCTCCTGATATGCTGCGAGGTCTGTCGAGAGCGCACGCCCTATGCTCCCGCCGGAGGCGTGCGCCAGAACCTGCGCGTCACTTTGAGAAAGCGTTTTGTTTGCTTCGAGCAATCGTTTTTCAATCTCTGTCGCAGAGAGCGGCGCAAAGCGAATCACCTGAGAGCGCGAGCGAATCGTCGGCAGCAGGGAAGCAGGCCGCGACGTGATGAGTATCAGGTGCGTTGTTGTGGGCGGCTCTTCCAGTGTTTTCAAAAGCGCGTTTGATGAAGCTTCATTCAAACGGTCTGCGTCTTCGATGAGAAAGAAGCGAGCCTTGCCTTCAAAGGGACGAAAGTTAGCTTCCCTCTCAAGCTCGCGCATCTTATCCACCGCGATGTTTCGATTGTACGGGCGCACCAGCGCGACATCCCTGTGCTCGCTCCACACGAGTTTTTTCTTGTTGTCATCCTCCGATGTGTGCGCCGGAAAACTTGAGCGCATGATGCGCAGGCACGACGGGCAACGATCACACGCCTCAACCTCTTCGATTGGCGTCCGGCAGTTAATCGCCTTTGCCAGCTCAAGCGCGAACAGCTTTTTGCCCACGCCCTCTTCGCCCGCGAACAACAATGCTCCCGGCACGCGCCGCACAGCCAGCATCCGGCGCAAGCTCTCTTTGACACGCTGGTTTCCTGCGAGACGGGAAAACATAAATCAGGAGTCAGGAGCCAGAAGTCAGGGGCCAGAATAAAAGCGGTTTCAGCTTTCTCATTCTGGCTCCTGACTTCTGGCTCCTGTATTCTTTTCCAAAAATTCCGTCACCACTTCCGTGACGTGAACGTGCGTCTCGTCAACCGAACCGCTGGCGTCAATGATGCGGACGCGCTCAGGCTCTCTTTGCGCCAGTTCCAGATAGGCATCGCGGACGCGCATGTGAAAGGCCGCGTCTTCGGATTCGAGACGATCACCCAAGCTTCCGGTATCGGTTCGCCGCCGCCGCGTGCGCGCGAGGCATTCGGCGACCGAGAGATCAAAGACCAATGTCAGGTCTGGCTTGAGACCTCCGGTGGCAAGCTCTACGACCTGTGCGACCAATTCAGCGGGAAAGCCGCGCCCTGCGCCCTGATAAGCGATGGTCGCGTCCGCATAACGATCAGAGAGGACGATATGGCCTGACTCAAGCGCGGGACGCACTAAGGTTTTGACGTGCTGCGCGCGGTCGGCTGCGAAAATCAGCAACTCTGCGAGCGGGTCTACGCTCTCTTCGGCATCGAGCAGGGCTGCGCGTAGGCGTGTGCCCAGAGCCGTGCCGCCCGGCTCGCGCGTCGCAATCGCTTCCAGCCCGCGCAGGCGTAGCTGGCTCGCAATCAGGCGTAGCTGCGTAGACTTGCCACAGCCGTCAATGCCTTCAAAGGTCAGAAAAGCTCCGGTCACGTTCGGTCTCTTTCTGGAAACGGTTGAATCGGAAGACGGGCGTCAGGAGCCGGATTGGTCATTTGTCTCAGCAGGCGGCGCGGGCGCTGTTGGTGTTGTCGGCGGCGGCTGTCGCAACTCGCCGCTCATGCGACGCGCAAGTGAGATGGTCGAGATGGCATGCTTGAAAATCAATTGCTCCTGCGAGCCGGATTCCAGCAGCACCGAAAATTTATCAAAGCTCTTAATGCGCCCGGTCAGCTTTGCGCCATGCAACAAGTAGATCGTCACCGTGCTTCGCTCGCGGCGCGCCGTGTTCAAAAACGCATCCTGTATATTCTGAAGTGCTGGCTTGGTGTCCACAACCCCTCCGCTCCCCGCCTTGCAAACTGACGATGAAAAGTCCTGCCAGCTTACAACAGGCGTAAGAGCAGTGACAAGTGATAAAAGCAGTGACAAGTGACGAGTGACAAGTGACAAGATAAAAACAATTTCTTGCTTGTCACTTGTCACTCGTCACTTGTCACTTCTCTTGCGACTTGTTCCTGCACTGCCGTCTCATCGCCGAAGCCCTCGATCCATTCAACGCCTGCCTCGCGGCGAAACCATGTGAGCTGCCGCTTGGCATAATGGCGCACGTCAAGCCGTGTCTGTTCAATGGCGCTCTCTAAATTTCTCTGGCCGCGAAGATATTCGACCGCGCGGCGATAGCCATGCGCGCCGAGTGCGTTCGAGCTTGCGGGGACGCCGCGTTCCAGCAGGCCGCGCACTTCCTCTACGAGACCGGCGGCGAAATGCTTTTCCGTGCGCTCGTTGATACGCTGGTAAAGCAACTCGCGCGGCGGGTTCAGCGCAAAGACGCGCATGCGCGACGCGCTCTCATGCGGCGGCAGACGCGCGGGCTGTTGTTCAGAGATAGACTGTCCCGTCTGCAAGCGGACTTCGATGGCGCGCTGCACGCGCGGCCAGTCCTGCGCATGCAGCGTCGCGGCGGATTGCGCATCAACCCGCTTCAATATTTTATAAAGATGAAGCGCGCCGCGACGTTCCCGGATTTCACTAAGGCGTTTTCGCAGATGTTCATCGGTCGGCGGGCTTGGGAAAAAAGGCTGGCGCAGTGCGCGCAAATAAAAACCTGTGCCTCCGACCAGCAGCGCGACGCGCCCGCGCGCTTCTATCTCTTCGATTTTCAGAGCGGCTTCGCGCGCCCATTCGCCAGCCGTGTAATTTATTTCCGGCGGCACGAAATCTATCAGGTGATGCGGCACGCCGCGCCGCTCCTGCACAGGAACTTTGGCCGTCGCGATCTCTATCTCGCGATAGACCTGCACCGAATCGCAATTAATAATCTCTCCGCCCAAACGCAAAGCCAGCGCAATGCCCAGCTCGCTCTTGCCCGAAGCCGTCGGGCCAGCGATGGCTATCACCTGTTTCTGTGTTGGAATAGAAGAACTCAAGCGCGTGAGTAGATAAGACGTAACACGATGACCAGACAGACGAGCAGGAGCAGCATGAGCGCGCCCAAAATTTGTCCGCGTGAAAATCGCATCATGACAAAAGCAACGCTGCTAAATCATCTTCAGTGGGTCGCACCAGCGCGCGTCCCTTCGCTTCAAACACCGGAACGAGATTCTGTCTCGTCAATTTATACATGGCACGCAGCGCGCCGAAATCACTCGCCACATCACGCTCCGCATATTCAATGCTTTGCCCCTCAAGCCACGAACGCGCACGCGCGCACAAAGGGCAATCGGGGACGACGTAGAGCGTAACTTTCATTTTATCCTGAATTTGATTTAACATTAATACATCTTCGTCAGCTCGATTCCCGTGTAATAAGCTTTTAAAATCTTATCGTAACTCAAGCCCTGCTTTGCTAAGCCGTAGGCTCCTACCTGACAGAGGCCGACGCCGTGACCCCAGCCGCGCCCGATAAAAGTAAACCCGTTGACGCGCCCCGCCGAATCATAGCGACGTTCAATCACAAAAAGCTGTTCACGTAAGCCTAAAGCGGAGCGTATGCGCCCGCCTCTTACATGTCCGGTGCCGTTTGTCCCTACCAATTCCAAATCGGTCGCGCGCCGCGACGAGCCGCGCGAGGCGATGCGCAGGTCTGTCAGCGTGCCGATGCCTTTAGCCCAACGCGCGAGCCGCGACTGTGTTTGAGAGAGAGAGAGTTCGGATGTCCAGTTGGTAAAGGGCGACATCCTTTCGGCGGTCGCGCCGTTCGGAGCTGGACGCGCTTCCAGATAATCCACCTGCCCGCTCGCGTTGACGTGGAAAATGACAGGCTCGCCTCCCACCAGCGAGAGCGAGCGCATCTGATGCGAGACGTTATCGCCGAAGGTGCGGAAGAGATAAGCATCGCTTGTCACCGCCACGCTCTGATCGCGATTTTTATTTGAGCGCAGAACGAGCGCGCCGCTCAGGGTTGGCCGCGTCGTAGACTTTTGTAACTGCAACGCATTGCGCGATTCCAGCAGGCGCGCGATGGCATGAATCATGCGCCCGCGTGGCATCGCCTCGCGCGGGCGCAACGTCGCGTC
>JACMLC010000558.1 GCA_014379795.1 Pyrinomonadaceae bacterium | reverse complement strand
CGCTTCCGGGTGATTATAGTATCCGCGCATGACGTTTCTGCCGCGCACTAAAATTTCTCCGTCGCCAGCGATCTTCACATCTATGCCGGGAAACGGCAGGCCGACCGAGCCGACTCGATTGTCTTCCGGGCGATTCGCAGAGACGATGCAGGTTTCGGTCATGCCGAACCCCTGTAAGACCGGGATGCCTGCGGCGAGGAAAGCGTAAGAGAGATGCGGAGAAAGCGCCGCGCCGCCCGAAACAAAAAAGCGCAGCCGCCCGCCGATGCCTTCGCGCCATTTTGAGAAGACAAGATTATTGGCAATCATCTGCTTGATTTCCAAGAGCGGCGGCACCGGCTCGCGCTTGTCTTTCAGCTCAGCGTAATGTTGGCCTAACGCCAGCGCCCACGCAAAAAGCTTTGTCTTCCATCCGCCCGCGCTCATCCCCTTCTTGACGATCTTGTGATAGACCTTTTCAAACAGGCGCGGCACGGCGGTCATAATCGTCGGGCGCACTTCTTTCAGATACTCTCCGACCTGATCGAACGAGGCTGCGTAATAGATGGAGACGCCGTTACAACAGAAGACGTAAAAGACCGTGCGCTCGAAGATATGTGAGAGCGGCAGGACAGAGAGAGCGATGTCGTTTGACAAGATCGGCAGCACGCTCGAAATCGAGAGGATGTTGGAGACGAAGTTATCATGCGTCAGCATCACACCCTTCGGCTCGCCCGTCGTCCCCGAAGTGTAGATAATCGTCGCCAAGTCATCAGGCCGGATTTCATTTAACAGCTCTTCAAAAGCGGACGGGTTTTCGGCATCAAGCTCTGCGCCGCGCCGTTCAAGCGTCTCCAAGGTCATTGCCTGCTCGATGTCCGGCGCGGCGTCTTTGTCAAAGAAGATCAGTTGCTCAAGCTGCTCGACGCCTTCGATTCCCGGCAGCGCGTGCTTGAACACCCTGCGCCCGGAGACGAACAGGACACGCGCGCCCGAATCTTCGAGAATAAAACGCACCTGCTCCACGGCCTGCGTCGTGTAGATGGGAACATTGACGGCGCGCAAAGAAAGTATCGCCAGATCGGTGATAGACCATTCGGGACGATTTTCGGAGAGGATGGCGATGCGGTCTCCGGCCTTGATGCCAAGCTCCGCGAGGCCGAGCGCGACGCGCCGCACACGCTCAATAAATTTTTCGGCGGGAATGTGCAGCCACTCTCCCGCCGCTCTTTGGTTGAGCGCGTCCGCTTTACCGAACCTGCGCACCGCGTCAAAGCACAGCGCGGGAATCGTGCCCGGCGTTGATTCGTTTGAATGTTGCGACATAGGTTAAAGGTAAAAGTAAAAAGGCAAAAGGTAAAAGGAAGGCGGAAACCAAATTTTATAAAAAGGCTTGTGTCTTAACTTTTGCCTTTTTACTTTTACCTTTTGCCTTCTTCCAATGCGCTGCCCGGTTTGAGCGCGAGCGTGCAGCGCGAGACTGAGACCAGACGCTCTCGCTCATCTTTAATCTCGATAGACCAGACGGACATCTGCCTGCCAAGGTAAACGGGACGCGCTTCGGCCTTCACCGTTCCGCTGGAAACGGAGCGCAGGTGATTGGCATTGATCTCGACTCCGACCGGCGTGTAGCGCGTCAAATCCGTATTGAGCGCCGCGCCGATGGCCGCAGCCGTTTCCGCCAGCACGACCGACACGCCGCCATGAAGGAGTCCAGTGTATTGATGCACCTTCTCTGTCACCGGCATCGAAAGCACGACGCGCTCCTTTTCCGCCGATTCGATGGAGATGTTCAGAGTGTTCAGCACAGTCTGGTCTCCCCTGCTCTTTAATGAATTCAAGATATTCGTCATCGCTTTATCCAAAGCTAAGATATTGCCACAGAGACACAGAGACACAGAGACAGGTAAAAGTGAAGAAACAAAAATCTGTGCTCTTTATTTTTGCCTGCTTCATCTCTGTGTCTCTGTGTCTCTGTGGCTGATTCTGAGATTAATTTCTATCACCTTCGTTTCACATAAAGCCATCACTCCGCGAGTTCATAGACATCTTCAAACTCATCCGCCGATCTCAAGCGACTGCGACGCTGGACGACGGCGCGCTCGACGCGACCGTTGACGGTCGCCAGCGCGGCCATCACTAGAAACAGCAGCGCGACCGCCGTCGTGTGCAAGGTGAAATCGAAGAGGCTGTGAACCAGCAACGCAAAGCATCCGGCCAGCGCGCCCGTCGCCACGCCGCGCCGGAAAAGGTCTTGGCTCTGCCTGCGCCTGAGAGCCATGCGAAACAGCATTGCGATAAAGAAGAGTCCGAGGATGGCTCCGATGATTCCGGCGTCGGCCAGAACTTGCAGGTAATCGTTGTGCGCCTGCTCCGGACGATTGACGCCGTTGCGCGGGTCAACCGGCGTGTAGGCGACGCCGTATGCGCCGAGTCCCGCGCCAATCAACGGATTAGCTTTGATGACATCCAACGTCACGCGCCAGATGTTCGTGCGCCCTGTCGTCGGGTCGCTCGCGTTGACCGTATCCACAAAGCGGCTCATCGAAGATTCGCCGCCGATCATAATCGCGCCTGCCGCGAGAACGATGAGCAGGGCGAAGGCCAAGCCCACGCGCAGGACTATGTGACGCGTGCGCTCCAAGCCTTCTGCGGCTAAACCGTCAAGGCCGCGCGGCTGCGATTTCAGCCCGGTCAGAATCACCAGAAAGAAGACCATGGCAACGAGGCTAATCAGCCCGCCGCGCGAGCCGCTCATCAAGAGCGCGACTCCCATCAAGCCGATGGCGGTCAGATAGAGCAGACGCTTTTCGCTCTCGACCGCGCCAGAAAAGAGCAGGCCAAGCGGCAGAGCCAGCGTCATCTCCATATACGCTGCAAAGTTGTGGCGATTGACGAACGGGCCGAACGGGACAGCTAAGCGCGGCTCGCGCAGGCCGTAAATCCGCGTCGGGCTGATGAGCGATTGAATGATGGAAAAAAATGCCAGAGCGAAACCGAAGATGATAATCGTGCGAACCAGCGTGCGCAGACGCGCGGGGCTGTCCGTGAAAGAGAGTGCGGCGGCGAAATAGATTAAGAGCGCGACGAGCTGAATCAACACCAGACGTGTCGCATACGGATCAAGCGAGAGAGCTTGTCTCACTTCTCCCGTGAGCGCGCCGCCCGTCTGGCTCATCCCGCCCAAAGGCAACAACTGAATCAAGCCGAGCAGAATCAGCCCCGCGAGCGGCCATTGCAGCGAGTTGCTGCTCAGGCGCAGGGCGCGCGTGCGCCACGCATCCAAAGCCCAGAGGGCTACGATCAAAGCCGCGCCCGCCTGAAAGATGGCGAGCGGAAAATAATCTACCGTCCCGAAGGCAAGCGTCGAGAGCACGACGGCCACCGTGAGCGTCAGAAAGACAAGGCGGCTCGCCCACGTCTGCTCTATCTCAACGAGCGGTGGCGGCGGCGGCTTTGTCGTTTCGGTCGCGGCCTGCGCCGCTGTTGTCCTGCCCGGCGCTTGCGCCGAGACGTTGGAGATTGAAGTCGTCATACCAGATGCTGCCAAAGATCGGGCACACCTCGCCGCAAAAAGCGCGGTTGGTGCGAAAGTAAACTCCTTCCGTCTTTTCCGGCGTGGAAAATTCAAAAGTCACAGGCTGCCATTCGTTTCTGCCGATGGGAAACGGCGCGGACGTGCCGAGTATCTTCCCATCGCCCGTGTCCGCCACCTCTAAGAGCGGAGTCCCGCCGCTCTTCAAATCCTGCGTCCGCACATAGCCCTCAAAGCGATAGCGCGTGTTCGGCTCGACCACGACCACTTGCATGATGTTGTGATAGTTCGTGCTGGCAAATCCTTTAAAGATAATCAGGAGGCTGCGGTTGCCGCTGCGATGCTGTCCCGCATCAATCCTCACTTCTACTTGCGCGACCGGAGCGACCTGCCAGCCAAAGAGGCTGACGTTCGGCGCGGCGATGTTCGTTTCAAAACCGCCGTTGGCAAACTGCCCGACGGTTTCCGCGCTCTCAAGATTGAGGTCGCGCGCCAGCTCTTGCGCCGCGCGAAATTGCCTTTTTCCAAAGAGCGCGCGCATCAACTCTTCGCCCTTCTCGCGTTGCTGATGCTTTTCCGGCGCGCTCAGGCTCATCCACAATCGCACGGCATCGCCCGCGCGCCCGCGCGCTGCCAGAAAGGCGGCCAGTTGTGCGCGCGTGTCTGCCTCTGCTCCGACCACTCTTTCTATTTCTTTGACATCTTCATTAAAGACATTCCACGCCGCTTCAAAGACATGCGGGCGCAAGACGAGTGGATAGCCGTCCGCCGCGCGGCGCATCTCAACAAAAGCTTCATCCGTCCGCCCCGCGCGTAACAGCATGTTGCCCAGGTACCAGCGAGGGCGTGCATAATTCGGCGACAGCTCGATAGCGCGGCGCAGAGCTTTTTCGGCTCCGGCGGCATCGCCCGCGCGCTCGCGCCCCTGACCCAAAGAGAGCCACAGGCGATAATCATTCGGCGACAGACGCACGGCCTCTTCATAGAGGCGCACGGCTTCAGGCATCCGTGCCGGGTCTGGACTTCTAAGCTCCAGATTGGCCGCGCTCCAGTAAGCAATGGGATCACCCGGCGCATAACCGAGCGCGCGGCGCGTCGTCTCAAGCCCGCCCTGCTCTACGCCCGGTGTAAATTCTGCCAGAGTGTTGCCGATGTACCAGCGCGCAGCGAAAAAAGCTCCCGCGCACGCCAGCGCGACCGGGATGATTAAAAGCGCACGCCAGAGAGGCGCACGCACATCAATCAGTTTTAGTTGAGCTGTGGATGTAGCCTGAGACACGTTTGCCTGCAAATTTTAAGCGGCCTATTGAAATCCGGAAAACCCTATTCTATCAGACGTGACAAATCAAGGGTTGAGAGAAGTTTGCCACTTGAAAGAATTTTTGCTCTCTCTTTGCGTGCTTTGCGTCTTTCTTCTTCGCGCTCTTTGCGGTTAAGTGGTTTTTTAACGCAAAGACCGCAAAGTTTTTTCGCAAAGATCGCAAAGTTTTTTTAACTCTTGATTCAAATAAATACTGTTATTCGATTTGCGCCTTTTGTGCCTTTTCGCGGCTAAATCTTTAACTGTAAAAACCGCGTATCACGTCCACCACATATTCCTGCTGCTCTGCGGTCAGCTCCGGATAGACGGGCAGGGCGAGCGTTTCACGCGCGGCGCGCTCGGCTTCCGGCAAATCGCCCGCCGCATATCCCAGATAGCCGAAGCATTCCTGCATGTGCAATGGCACAGGATAATAGATGTCCGTGCCGACGCCGTGCTGTTTCAAATGCTCTAAGAGCGCATCGCGTCTGTCTGCGCGAATCACGTACTGATGATAAATGTGGCGCACGCCCGGACGCACAAACGGCGGCGTGACTTGTTCCGTCAATCCTGCATCCGTCAAAAGCTGCGTATAGCGCGTAGCGTTTCGCGCGCGTGCATCAGACCATTCATCAAGTCTGGGCAGCTTGACGCGCAAGACTGCGGCCTGCAAAGCATCAAGGCGAGAGTTGAGGCCGATAACTTTATGATAATAACGACGCTCGCCGCCATGCACGCGCAAGATGCGCAAGCTTTCTGCCAGCTTGTCATCATTGGTCGTCAACATCCCCGCATCGCCCGCCGCGCCAAGATTTTTTGACGGGTAAAAGCTAAAACATCCGATGGCTCCCATGCCTCCCGCGCGCCGCCCGTCCGCTTCATCCGCGCCGATGGCCTGCGCCGCATCCTCTATGATTTGAATGCCGCGCCGCGCGCAAAGCTCTTCAATGGCCTGCATCTCAGCACACTGCCCGTACAGATGCACTGGAATCAGAGCGCGCGTCCGCTCCGTGATCGCGGCTTCGATTTTCCCGACCTCAATGTTGTAAGTCTGCGGGTTGATGTCCACGAAAACGGGACGCGCGCCCAAACGCGCGATTGCGCTGGCCGTGGCAAAGAAGCTGTAAGGCGTCGTGATGACCTCATCGCCCGCGCCGATGCCGAGCGCCATCAGTGCCAGCAGCAAAGCATCCGAGCCATTCGCGCAACCGATTGCATGCCGCACTTTTGAATAACTCGCCAGCTCCTGCTCAAGCTCCGCGACTTCAGAGCCGAGAATAAAAGCTTGCTCTTCAAACACGCGATCCACAGCCGCGCGCATCTCTTCGCGCAAGGTCTCGTACTGCGCATGAAGGTCAAGCAGCGGCACTTTCATTTTCATCTTCTCAGAATTTGTCTGAGCCACGATTGCTGTCATAGAACTTTTTATCTTTCCCCTTAAAACCTAATCACTCTCGCGCGATGAAGTTGATGCAGTCAGGCAGCGATAGGTCGCAGCCGCCGCGAGGCCGCCCGCCAGATACCAAGCGATGGTCATGGCTTTGGTCGCGGGCGTGCGCGCGCTTGCGTCATCGCCCAACCCCAAAGGCTCCGGCAACAGGACTGCGCCGACGCCCGCGCTCAATCCCAGCAGCGCGCCGCACATCCAAGCCTTTTCTCGCCCGCCCAACCCGACCAGACTGTAATAGAGAGAATTGCCGACGATGTCGCCCGCCATCGCCATTTTATGAAGCTCGTCTTCCGCAGGCGGCTCAGCATCCGCAGCGCGCATTGATTTGGCAATCGCGCGCATCCCCAAAACGTCCATGCGCGGCGCATCCGGCACGACGCGCCTGACGGTCTCGTGAATCAAAGTCAGAGCGCACGCCCCGGCCACACCGCTCCCAAAGGATTCCAATGCTTCCATTTTCTTCTTCCCCTTTCTCGCACTTGATGTTTGCCACGCACTTTAGCACACCAATGCCGGATGAGAGGAATGCTGGCTGAAATGATTGAGGGCTACTGTCTAGACACTTTTTAGAAAGACTTTAGTTGTCGCCAACGGCGACCAACAAT
>JACMLC010000006.1 GCA_014379795.1 Pyrinomonadaceae bacterium | reverse complement strand
GTCCATCACGATGATGGCGTTCTTGCCGCCCATCTCCAAAGAGCAGATAGCGTTGCGCTCGGCACAAGCGGAAGCGATGATGCGACCCGTTTCAGTCGAGCCGGTGAAAGAGATGAGCCGTAAATCTTCGTGACCCGTAATCGCTGTTCCAACCGTCTTGCCGGAACCCGTGACGAGATTGACGACGCCGGGCGGGATGCCTGCTTCCTCGCAGGCTTTGACCAGATTGTAAGTCGAGAGCGGCGTGTCTTCCGCAGGCTTGATGACAACCGTGTTGCCGCAGACCAGAGCGGGAATCAGTTTCCATGACGGAATCGCCATCGGAAAATTCCACGGCGTAATCAAGCCGCACGAGCCGACGGGCTGGCGCACGCACATCGCGAACTTGTTGGGCATCTCTGCCGGAGTCGTGAAGCCGTGAAGCCGCCGCCCCTCGCCCGCAGTGTAGTAGGTGCAGTCAATCGCTTCCTGCACATCGCCGCCGGTCTCTTTCAAGACCTTGCCCATCTCGCGCGTCATATCAAGAGCGTAACGCTCTTTGTCGCGCATCAGAATTTCACCGAGACGAAACAGTAGCTCTGCGCGGCGCGGCGCAGGCGTGCGACGCCAACGGTCAAAAGCATTTCTCGCAGCATCAACCGCACGCTCTACATCTTCATGCGTCGAGAGCGGAAAGCGTCCGACCGCATCGCGCGTATCCGCAGGGTTAAAGTTATCGAACGTCTCGCCGCTCGCGCTCTGCACCCACTTGCCGCCGATATAATTCTGATAAGTTTTGACGGACGAGCGCGCCGCGCCGCGACCATTATTCTTCTTCGCAGTTTTACTGAGAGCTTTTTTCGCTTGTGCCATGAATGAGTCTCAAGTCTCAAGTCCCAAGTCTCAAGTCCGTTTGTCATTCGACTTGGGGCTTGAGACTTGGGACTTGGGACTTTTTTATTGATAGGTGAATTGTGCGAGGCGCTGGACGAGGCGTTCGCCCCTTCTGTCGTAGCGCACGATGTTGAGGACGACCGGATCGCCCGGTTTGAGATTGTCCACGATGCGCGCGAACTCCGCGAGCGTCGTGACGGGCATCCGGTTGATGCGTGTGATGACATCGCCGTCAACGAGCGCGGGCCCGCCGTTGGGCTGACGGATGTCTGCGACGATGCCGTTCGGGTCAATCTCTTTGACGAAGAGGCCGCGCACGCCTGCCAGATTGCCTGCGGCGATAATCTGCGGCGTCAATTCCGCCAGCGTGATTCCCAGACGCAGGTTGCCGCCCGGCGTCGCGCCCGACGTTCCGGCTTTGCTCTTGCCGAGCACGCTGTTCTCATCACGCGGGTTAAGATTGACGGGTCTTTCGCCAAGGGTGACGTTAGCCGTGCGGCGTTCGAGATTGCCGCCCACCTCGCGTAAATATACGAGCGCTGCTGATTCGACGACCGGCGTGCCAGCGACTTTAACGATCAAGTCATGCGCGTTGGTAATGGGCTGGCCTTTGAACTCTACGATGATGTCGCCGAACTGGATTCCGGCTT
>JACMLC010000557.1 GCA_014379795.1 Pyrinomonadaceae bacterium | reverse complement strand
GACGGCACGTTTCTGAGCAGCGTTCAGGTCGGCGCGATTCCAGACATGCTCGTTTTCACGCCGGACGGCGAAAAGGTCTTGGTGGCGAATGAAGCAGAGCCGAGCACAGATTACCTGAACGACCCGGAAGGCTCAGTCAGTATCATTGACCTGCGCATCGGAAAATCCAGATTCAACTATCCGCCCTTTCAGCGCGGAGTCGCTAACATCACGCAAGCAGATGTCACGACCGCAGGCTTCACGGCTTTCAACAGCACGCCGCTCGATTCGAGCATCCGCATCTTCGGCGTCAACGCGACCGTCGCCAAAGATTTGGAGCCTGAATACATCACTATCTCTGCCGATTCGCAGACCGCATGGGTCACGCTTCAGGAGAATAACGCGATAGGCATTCTGGACATCTCGCAAGGAGCGTTTACGAGCCTCAAAGGGCTGGGCTTTAAGAATCATCAACTGGCTGGCAACAGCCTCGATGCCAGCGACAGAGACGGGGCGGGAGGCGCAGGCCTTATCAACATAGCCAACTGGCCTGTCTTCGGCATGTACCAGCCGGACGCGATTGCCTCTTATCGTTATCAGGGCAACACCTATCTGGTCACGGCCAACGAAGGCGACGCGCGCGAGTACACAGCCCTCACGGAAGAGCGGCGCATCAGCGCGCTCACGCTCGACGCGACAGCCTTTCCGAACGCGGCAGCCTTGCAGAGCAACGCGCAGCTCGGTCGCTTGAACGTCACCAACACCAGAGGCGACACAAAGGGCGACGGAGATTTTGACGCGCTTTACGTTTTCGGCGCGCGGTCTTTTTCCATCTGGGACGCGCAGGTCACACAGGTCTTCGACAGCGGCAATCAATTCGAGCAACGCACGGCGACGGCCTTGCCGACCTTCTTCAATTCCAACCACGACAGCAACGCTTCGTTCGACACGCGCAGCGACAACAAAGGCCCTGAGCCGGAAGGCGTCGTCATCGGCGAGATGTTCGGCGGAGCCTATGCCTTCATCGGCCTTGAGCGCGTCGGCGGCATCATGGTTTACGACATCAGCAACCCCGTCAACCCGCGCTTTGTGCAATACATCAACAACCGCAACTTCGCGGGCAATCCGGGCACAGGCACTGCGGGCGATCTCGCGCCCGAAGGCTTGATTTTCATCCCCGCCAGCCAAAGCCCGAACGGGCAACCGCTGCTCGTCTCGGCGAACGAAGTGAGCGGGACGGTTACCATTTTCCAAATTCAACAGGCGCCATAGGAAAAGGCGAGCAAGAGCGTGGAGGAATTTTCGCCCCGCGCTTGCTCGCTGCTCCGTTTAGCAAGCCTCTAAAAGTTTATGACTGGAGAAAGCTTTTGATGAAGACGCGCCAAATGTTAAAGCGCAAGGCGGCACAACTGACCGATGCCGAGGTCAGAGAAGTTCTCGAATACATCTCGATTATGGAATCAATGCGCGCACAGGCTCCGCGCCTCAATCAGCTTCACCGGATGCGCGAGATTTTTTCGGGAGAGAAAGTGACGAAAAGTCTTCAGACAAGCATGAGCAACATCGCGGGGCAGCGGGCAGGCTCTTAAAACAGCATCGTTCTCAACTAGGCCGTGCGCCGACGCCTTTTCTTTCCGACAATCAAGCGAATCAAACCCGCCGGGACAGTCCAACACTTGCCGTCGGATTCGCGCTCGACCATCACATGATTCGGATTCGCGGGCGTCACGCCCGTCACGACGACATCCGAAACGCCGTCAAAATAGTATTGACCGACCAGCTCGTAATTTCCCGCCTGTGCCTTGGCCGGTTTATTCCTTTTCATCAACCTGAACGGTAAGACAATTTGTTCTGCCATCTCAAGTTTCACCTCTTCAAGGGAACTCCAAAAGCTTAGATGTGCGCTGCAAGGGTTGGGTGGCTTGTCAAAAAGCCGCGAGCAAATGAATGCCTCCGAAGGATACAGAGCGAGGCGAATTGTCAAACTATTTTATAAACGCACGGCGTTAAT
>JACMLC010000556.1 GCA_014379795.1 Pyrinomonadaceae bacterium | reverse complement strand
GGTTTGCCTGTGTTCTTCGCTTCGCATCATGCGAGGCAGGGCGGCGCGCAGTTGTTCAGCGAGTTTGTCGCCACGTTCGGCTTGCTTGCTGTCATCTGGGGCTGTGTGCGCAGGAGGCGCATCGAGGCAGTTCCCTACGCCGTCGCCGCATACATCACAGCCGCCTACTGGTTCACCGCTTCGACTTCCTTCGCCAACCCCGCTGTCACGTTGGCGCGCACGGCGAGCGACACTTTTGCGGGCATCCGTCCAGCAGACGCGCCGGGCTTTATCGCCGCGCAGTTGGCCGGCGCGGCGGCGGCAACGCTTCTCTTTCGCTGGCTCGTTCCAACGCTTCCGCTCAACGCAGAGAGAGTCGTCGTCCCGCACAAAGACGCGACGGAAAATGAGGATGAATAATGACTGAGACAAAGCGTGTGCTGATTCTCTGCACCGGAAACTCTGCGCGGAGCCAGATGGCCGAAGGCTTATTGAGACGCGCGAGCGAAAGCGTTTACGAAGTTTACAGCGCAGGCACGCATCCTTCCGTCGTCAACCCGCTCGCCATCGAAGCGATGCGCGAGAAAGGAATTGACATCAGCCGGCATCACTCAAAATCTGTGGATGAATTTGCGTCGCAAGAGTTCGATTACGTCATCACGGTTTGCGACAACGCGAATGAGAATTGCCCCGTCTTTCCCGGCCAGACGAAACGCATTCATTGGAGCTTTGATGATCCGGCTGCTGCTGCGGGAAACGAGGCGGAAAGATTGGCAGAGTTCCGGCGCGTGAGGGATGAGATAGAGGCTCGCTTGCATGAGTTCATAAATCAATAGCAAGACGTGAGTGTATTTCATATCAGCGGGGGCAAGCCCCTCTTCCCGACCTGCGAGACGACGATTCTTGAAGCATTCAAGTCACAAAATCTCAAAGGTCAGGAAGGCGGGCTTGCCCCCGCTGATTTTTGATTTATGCGCAAAAGCGGCTCTCTGATAAAAATTTATCAGAGAGCCGCTTTCGCTCTGGGCGGGGCAATGCTTTTACAACTGGTCTTCGGTTGGGGGCGGTGTTCCGCGATTGCCGCGACGCGAGCGATGCTCTTCGCGGCGCGCCTTCCATTCCTGTTCAAGTTTCTCGTACTGCGTGCGTTGCTCTGTGGTCAGGACTGCCAATAGCTCTGTCCGCATCTGCTTGCGAGACTCTTCGATCTGCTGGCGCAGTTCTGTTGCTTTCCGGCGCGCGTCTTCGCTGATGGTTCCCTGCTCATCCCTCTGCTTTTTGATTTCCATCAGAGCCTGACGCTGCGGCTCGATGCTGTTGGTAAAGCGTTCGACGATGGCGCGTGTTTGAGTCTGCTGCGCTTCCGTCAAGTTAAGGTCTTGCATGATGCGCAACACGTGCATGCCGCGATGATGCCGCCCGCCTCTTCTTTCTTTTCCTCTAAAGCTTTCGCCCTGTGCCTTCGGGGCGGCCTTGTCGCTCGCGGCGGGTTGCTGCGCGTAGGCGGCGATGCCAGTGGCGGCTATCAGGCCGAAAGACAACACTGCTCCGGTTAATTTGTTTCGTAAAGACATGTTTCCTGCTCCTTCTAAAGTTTGACGAATGAAAGATGGCGCATTCCCACGAATGCTCTTGATTGATGAGACTGTTTTAGTTGTCCGTCTCGAATCTTTGGACGCGCGCGGGGTAGCGTTGGTCTGAAAAAGCTGAGGGTGTAGGGTGTAGGGTGTAGGGTGTAGTTAAAACACGACTGATTTTCTACACCCTACACCCTACACCCTACACCCTATACCCTTCTTCCCCTGATGGCAAAACCTTGCGGCTCGCGCTACAATGCGGCGCGATGAAACTCCTACAACACATCAATTCGCCAGCGGACTTGCGACGCCTGCCCATCGAGCAGCTTCCCGAGGTCGCAAACGAAATCCGTCAATACATTCTGGAAACGATGTCGCGCATCGGCGGCCACACGGGCGCGTCGCTCGGCGCGGTCGAACTGGCTGTCGCGATGCACTACGCTTTTGAGACGCCGAATGACAGGCTCGTCTGGGACGTGGGTCATCAGGCTTACGCACATAAAATCCTGACAGGGCGGCGCGACCTGCTGCCGACCGTCAAGCAGTACGGCGGACTGAGCGGCTTTCTCAAACGCGACGAATCCGAGTACGACACGTTCGGCGCGGGTCATGCTTCGACTTCGATTTCGGCTGCGCTGGGGATGGCGATTGCGCGTGACCGCAGTGGCGAGAGTCATCATGTTTGCGCGCTGATTGGCGACGCGAGCTTACCGGGCGGGATGGCGATGGAGGCGATCAATCAAGCCGGACATTTAAAGACGCGCTTGATCGTGCTCTTGAATGATAACGAGATGTCCATCGCTCCGGCGGTCGGCGCGCTCACGGGTTATCTGAATCGCATCCGCGAAGCTCACGGTTATCATCGCTTCAAAGATGAAGTTGGCGAAACGCTGCTCTCGATTCCGGGCTTGGGCGAGCGGCTGCATCATGCTGCCAAGACGGTCAAGGATGCGCTCGCCGCAGCAGTCCTGCCGGGTGCATTGGTCAACGAGCTTGGCTTTAAATATATAGGCTATGTTGACGGGCACAACACACGCGCGCTGGTCGCGGCCTTGCGCGAGGCGCAGCAGATTAAAGACAGCCCCGTCATCGTCCATGCGTTGACGACGAAGGGCAAAGGCTTTCCGTCTTCGGAAAAAAATTATTACGCGTGGCACGCGACCGGCCCGTTCGAGCTTAAGACGGGCAAGCCCATCAAGTCTTCCGCCAAAGCT
>JACMLC010000555.1 GCA_014379795.1 Pyrinomonadaceae bacterium | reverse complement strand
GGGTCTCATTGCCAACAAGAACCCGCCCGCTACCGCAGGCGGTTCTGACATGGCGCTTTGACATCTCTGTGGTTGAATTTTGTTAGCCATTCTGATTCTCGAAAAACGTTTATTGACAACAGGTATTGTAAAAATTATAGTCGCCCCATGCACACTCTTGAGCATTATCGCGGGCATGATTTTATCGGCGTCGAGGAGCTGGCAAGCGCGGCGGCCTCGCTCGTCGAGCGGTACAATCAGGAGCCTGAGCGCGGCAATGTGCGGCTCGCCATCACAACGCGCATCGTGCGCCACTACCTCAGCGAAGATTTGCTCGGCGATCCGACGGGGCAGGCAGGCGCTTCGACCGTCTTCAATTACGGAAATTTGCTGCGCCTCCTGGCCGTCAAAAAACTGCTTGCGGATAACTGGTCTGTCGTCAAGATACGCGAGTTTATGTCTGTGCTCGACATCACGGCGCTTGAGCATCTGGTCAACAGCGCGCTCTCGCCGTCATCTTCAAATCAGCAGCCGCAGAAAAAACAGGATACCGGGCGAGTTCCAAGCCGCGCGCCAAACATACGCGCGGCGCAACAACGCCGCCTGCCGGAACTGCCGCCCGCCCGTGCGCCGCTCTTCGCAGCCCCGTCCGCGATGCCGTCGCAGCCGCCGCCCTTGGCCTCGCTTGTCATCGAATCCGCTCGCCGCGCCGAACGCCGCGCCGCCGAATGGGTAGAGATTGCCACCGGCCTCGAAGTCAAAGTCCGCCGCAGCTTTCGCCCGCCGCGCACACAGCAGGAACGCGAAAAACTCGCCGCGCGCTTCTGGGCAGTCGTTAATAAGAAAGAAGAGTTGCCGGAATAAATGCGAAATAACACCAGATTGCAGAATAAAATAAGAGCGGGGGCAAGCCGCCCTTCCTGACCATGAGACACTTGAGCTTGAATCATCCAAGCCACGCTAATTAGCAGGTTGGGAAGAGGGGCTTGCCCCCGCTCTTCTGCTTCACCTGCTACCTTATTTTGTTTTGCAACTTGGTATTATATCACTTGAGCGTCAAAGCTTTGCCTTCTGCGTCGCGGAGTGTGAGATTTAAAAGGCGCGCGATGGTCGGGCCGATGTCAATCATACGCACTTCGCCGAGGCTGCCGCGCCGCGTGATGCCTGCGCCCGATGCGATCAGAGAAGCTTTGTAGTCGGGACGGTCTGGCAAAAATCCGTGCTGGCCGCGCCGGTTATAAGCGGTGATAAATTCGCCTTCGTAGTTGTCGCCGAAAGTGTAGCCGTCCTCAGCATCGAGCATCAGCGCGGCGCGCGTGTTGCCGCCGCGCTTTCGTATCTCTCCGGCTTCGATAACGCGAAAGATGCCGCTTCCCTTTTTTCCCGCTAACGGTTTAAAGATGTCGCGTACTTTCCGAAGCGTCTCTTTGTCCTGCGGGTCGCGCAGGATGATCGAGCAGGAACCGCTCGACGGATAGGCTGCGGCGCGCCAGTCCGTCGCCAACTCTTTCGCCCGCGCGTCTTTTTTATCAAGCGCTTTAATCAACCCGGCCTTTGCCAGCAGCACGCCCGGATGCACCTGTTGTTTGACAGGCATAAAGCCGTGATCGCTGACAATAAAAATAGCGGTCTCAGAAAGCGTTCCGGCGCGCTCGGCGGCGGCGATGATGCGCCCTACATAACCGTCAACTTTTTCAAGAATGGCAAACGCCTCCGGCGTGAACGGGCCGTAGTCGTGCTGAAAGTGATCCAGGTCAAAGAGGTGAACCAGCAAAACATCAGGACGCTTTTCCGTGATGAGATATTCGGCAAAGCGCGTGCGCAAATCATCGCTCTCGTCTTTGTTGACACGACTGTACAGAGTAGGGTCATGCTTATTCACTTCCTCAACAAGGCCTTGCGGGCGCGTGTTCTCTCTAATTCTCTGCCAGGTCTGTTCGCGCGAAACGCCGCTCTGGTAGATTTCCGGCAAGTTGTAATCGCCTGCGCCAGCCGAGACAGGCCACGACACCATCGCTGTTTTCAGTTGCGCGCGCTCCGCAGCCGTCCACAAAGTATCAACCTTGAGGCCAGCCGCGAACCAATTCCAGGCCCCTGTCTGCGGCGTGTCAGGCGGCTCGAAAACCTCGTTGCCGAACACGCCGTGCTTTGCGGGCAGCGTCCCTGTCACAATCGTCGTGTGCGCCGGATACGTCACCGAAGGATAAACGCCCTCCACGCCGCGCGCGGTCGCGCCTTCGGTCATCAAACGCCTCAAGGCAGGAATTTTCAGCTTGAACTCATCACGCCTGTGCAGGTAACGCGCATCAAGCCCGTCAAGCGAAATGACTATCACGCGCTTCGTCTGCCGTCGTGCCTGAGAAGATAAAGCAGATTTATTCTGCCCGGCGCAGAAAGTGAAAGCCGCGAGCAACAATAACGCAGCCGCGCGGCGCAGGTAAAAAGTTAGAAGAGAAGCGCGCGAAAACATTTTCACCTCCTGACAAATAAAAAAAAGCAGTTTCGCGCAAAGGCGCAAAGAGAAAAGATAAGGCGCAAAGGAATCGAAGCTCTCTTTGCGTCTTCGGTTTTACCAATCTTTGCGCCTTTGCGTGAAACTAATCTTTCTCTATCTCACAACGATGTTAACCAGACGTTGCGGGACGATGATGACTTTCACAACTTCCCGGCCTTCCGTCCAGACACGCACTTTCTCGTCCGCGAGAGCCGAGGCGCGCAGCTCTGCTTCAGTCGTTTCAAGAGTCGCGCCGATGCGTGCGCGAAGCTTGCCGTTTATCTGCACCGGAATTTCCAGTTCCTCCCGGCGCGCCAGTTCAGCATTGGCTTGAGGCCATCGCGCAATTTTCTCGCCGAGCAGACCGCCTTTATATCCCAAGCCTTCCCACATCTCTTCGGCGGCATGCGGCGCGAACGGCGCGAGCATCAAGACCAAAGATTCCAGAGCTTCACGCACGGCATACACATCCGACCGGGAAGCATCATGAGGCGCAACCTTAAAATCGCCGAGCGCGTTTGACAGCTCCATCAACGCCGCGACGCTGGTATTGAAATGAAGCTGCTCAAAATCATCCGTGATGCGCGTCATCGTCTGGTGCGTCTTGCGCCGCAGGGCGCGTGCGTCTGCGGAGAACTCTCCGACTGCTTGCTCATCCTGTCTCTGTGCAGCATCTGTCAAACGCTCCTGCCAACGCCAGACCATCCTGTGGACGCGTTGCAGGAAACGCACGGCTCCTTCGATGCCCGTCTCCTGCCAGCGCAATTCGTTTTCCGGCGGCGCGGCAAACAGGACGAACAGTCTGGCCGCGTCCGCGCCATAAGCCGCGATCATCTCGTCCGGGTCAACGCCGTTGCCCAAACTTTTTGACATGGCTTTCCATTCATCCGTGCCTTCGACGCGGTTAGTCACCATGCCTTGTGTGAGCAGACGCTTGACCGGCTCGTTAAATTTTATCAAGCCCAGATCGCGCATCATCTTGCTCCAGAAGCGCGTGTAGATGAGGTGCATCACGGCATGCGAATCGCCGCCGATGTACTGGTCTACGGGCGTCCAGTGCGCTGCCGTCTCCATATCAAAAGGCGCATCATCATTGCGCGGGTC
>JACMLC010000554.1 GCA_014379795.1 Pyrinomonadaceae bacterium | reverse complement strand
TGCGCACGGATTCTTCGGGCACATGATCGGAAAGTCGCCCGATGGGAACGACGAGCAGGCGTTCAAGCTGTGCGCTCAAGATGGCATTGACGGTGCGCGCGGTCTCTTCGCGCGAGAGGACGTTGAGCAAGCCTTTGGCGAGAAAGTTTTTCAAACGCTCTGCCGAATCCGGGCTGGCATGCTCAAGCAGCGCGCGCAAGGAGTGAGGCTTGATGCGCTGAAGCGCGTCTGTTGCATAGGCGGAAACAGAAGTCTCAAGCTCAGGGCTTCGCGCCAGCGCGAGGATTCGCACGGTGATTTGAGCTTTGACTGCTTCCAGCTTATCGGGCGCGATCTGCCCGACCAATTCGTTAATCGGGCGTCTGAGCAAATTATCAATCGTCGAATCGAGAAAATGCTCTGCCTCCTGTTCAAAGGCTTCGCCCCTCAAGAATTCCTCGACACGTCGCGGCAGGGTGGAGTTGACCATGTCGTCAACTTCACGATGAATCTTGTCGCGCGAGACAAAGATTTTTTTGAAGAACGAAAGCTGCTCGTAATATTCGTCCACCTCGCGCTTGATGAGCGCGCCGATCTGCGTGCGCGTCTTCATGTTGGTCGCGATGTCCGCGAGCTGGTGAACGATTGGAGGAATCTGGCGGTCTATGCGCTCCTTGATGAGGGCGACGGTGTCGGGCGTGAACATCTCTGCGAGCGTCGCCTGACTTTGAAAAAGCTCGTCAAGGCGACCGCCGACGAAATCGCGCACTTTCTCTTCAAATCCCGCTTCGTTGACGAGGCCGCGAAAACGATTCTCGACAAATCCGATGATCTGCTCGAACGTCTCTTCCTCAATGGTTTGATTCAGACGCCGCGCGAGCAGTTCTTCGACTCGCCGGTCTATAAAGCCGTAGATGGCTTCGGCTGTCTCTTCGCTCTTGAGGACGTTGACGATGTAATCCGCGATGCGATATTGCAGCCCCGAAATGGCGTCCAGCACAGGCTCGCGCGCAGCACGCGGCAGGATGTCTATGAAAGACGGATAAGAAGTGTTGAGCAGTTCCGCCGTGTAAGAGTTGACGAAGCCCTCTACCTTGCGCTTGAAGAAATCTGTTTCAAACAGCGCGTGGACGACCGTTTCCTGCGAGACCAATTCATTGCCGACGGCGTTACCGATGGTCTGCGCCAGCCGCTCGCGGTGACGCGGAATCATCCCCTGCGGCCAGATGGTCAAGCCCAGCAGCTTGACCGGGCGATGCGGGCGAAAGAGCATTCGCACGGCAAGCCATGCCGCTCCGTAACCATGCAAGGTGGCGACGATGATGATGCCCAGAA
This sequence comes from Pyrinomonadaceae bacterium, assembly GCA_014379795.1. GTDB lineage: Bacteria > Acidobacteriota > Blastocatellia > Pyrinomonadales > Pyrinomonadaceae > JACMLC01. The sequence goes on along the minus strand of JACMLC010000554.1, from coordinate 782 downwards.
GCTCTAATGCAGTCCGGTAATTTATGGCGCGGCGTTCCCCTTCTCTCGCGCGTTGCGTTGTCGTTGAAGCTTTCTAAGGGTGAATGCTAAAGCATAAGTATAGAAAGTCTCAAGTCCCAAGTCCCAAGACTCAAGTCAAGAACAAGTTTTTGGACTTGAGACTTGGGACTTGGGACTTGGGACTTTCTATCCATTCGTGATGCGCTCATAAGCTGCGCGGATGTTTGCCATGTGTGTTGTCAGGTCATCGGAGAGCGCAGAGGCTGAAGCAGAATTCATGCGGCGCGCGATGTCCGAGAGTGATGGATGGTCGCTCGCGGGCAGGCGCGTCGAGCGTCCGACGATGAGGCGCAGGTTATGATCCAATTCGCGCAAGACCGCGTAGCCTTCGTTCATCGCTGCATAATCCTCATCGCTCAAAGATTTTCCTTGATTCAGTCTTTCAAGTGTCTTGACGGTCGAGCGGTTGCCGGATGCGTCCGGCACGTTGTCTCTTAATTGCAAGTAGCGCGTCGCAAAGTAAACGTCGAGCATGCCGCCGCGCCCGTATTTGATGTCCACGCCCGCGCCGCGTCGCTTGCTCCTTTCGCGCTCAAGCCGCTCGCGCACGCGCCGCGTCTCTGCGCGCAGCTCTGCATCATCCATTCGTCGCGCGGCTTCGTGTATGACACGCCGCGCTTCGCTTTCGACTTTCTGTCCCAGTTCATGCGCGCCCGCGACCGCGCGCAGCTTGACGTAAGCCAGCCATTCCCACGCCAGCGCACGCTCGGACAAATAAGCGA